>CAMHMG010000261.1 GCA_946186175.1 uncultured Clostridia bacterium
TTCGTGAAGCACTTGCTATGGGTGCTGACAAGGGAATTCTTGTAACAGACCGTGTTCTTGGTGGTGCAGATACATGGGCAACATCAACTACTCTTGCAGGAGCACTTCGTAATCTTGATTATGATCTTGTTATCACAGGTCGTCAGGCTATTGATGGTGATACAGCTCAGGTTGGTCCTCAGATCGCAGAGCATCTTGGACTTCCTGTTATCTCTTACGCTGAAGAGATCGTTGCAGTTGATGATAAGTCAATCACAGTTAAGCGCCAGTATGAGGACAGACATCATATTTTAAAGGCACAGCTTCCTTGTCTTCTTACTGCACTTGCTGAGTTAAATGAGCCTCGTTACATGACACCGGGCGGAATCTTTGATGCAGTTGATGCCGAGATTACAGTTTGGGGTAGAGCAGATCTTAAGGATATCGAAGACGGTAACTTAGGACTTAAGGGTTCTCCTACAAAGATTGCTAAGGCATCTGATAAGGTTCGTAAGGGTGCCGGTGAAAAGGTAGCTCCGGAATCAGCAGATGAAGCAGTTAGTTACATCATGGATAAGTTAGTAACTAAGCATATTATCTGATGAAGAAAGGGAAAGAGGTGACAAATAAATGGAATTAACAAACGAACAGATCGCTGAGTATAAAGGTGTATACGTATACGCTCAGCAGGTAGATAACGTAATTAGTAACATTGCATTTGAGCTTCTTGGTAAGGCCAAAGAGCTTGCAGGTGCACTTTCAACAGACGTTACAGCAGTTTTACTTGGTTCAGGAATCAAGGATCTTGCTGATCAATTGGCAGAGTATGGTGCAGATAAGGTTATCGTTGTTGATGATCCTGAACTTAAGGATTACAGAACAGAACCTTACACACATGCACTTGCATCTGTAATTAATGAATATAAGCCGGATATCATGTTAGTTGGTGCTACAGCTATCGGTCGTGATCTTGGTCCTCGTGTATCAGCAAGAGTTCAGACAGGTCTTACAGCTGACTGTACAGTACTTGAGATCGGCGATTTCCCATTAAATCCTATTCCAAATCAGGAGCAGAAACACAATCAGCTTCTTATGACTCGTCCTGCATTTGGTGGTAATACAATCGCTACAATCGCATGTCCTAACAACCGTCCTCAGATGGCTACGGTTCGTCCTGGTGTTATGCAGAAGATTACACCTGTTAAGGGCGCTAAGGCAGAGGTTATTGAATTTAATCCTGGATTTACACCTGACAACAAATATGTTGAGATTTTAGAGGTGGTTAAGTCTGTTAAGGAAACAGTTGATATTCAGGCTGCTAAGATCCTTGTATCAGGTGGTCGTGGAGTTGGAAGCGAAGAGAACTTCAAACTTCTTTATGACCTTGCAGATGCAATCGGTGGAGAGGTTTCATGTTCTCGTGCTGTAGTAGAGAACGGATGGCTTTCTCAGGATCATCAGGTAGGACAGACAGGTAAGACTGTACGTCCTAACGTATATTTTGCAATCGGTATCTCAGGTGCTATCCAGCACGTTGCAGGTATGGAAGAGTCTGACGTTATCATCGCTATCAACAAAGATGAGGATGCTCCTATCTTTGATGTAGCTGATTACGGTATCGTTGGAGATCTTAACAAGATCGTTCCTCAGCTTACAGAAGCTATCAAGGCTGAGATTGCTAATAAATAATTAGATTTGTTTATTTTAAAAATGGACGCTGCTAATTTTTATATTATAAAAATTAGCAGCTGTTTGTTTGTAGAAAGAGAGAGTTTAATAATGGATAAATTTTTCAAGATAAGTGAGAGAGGTTCATCTGTCAGAGCTGAGATCATGGGCGGCTTGACAACTTTTTTTGCTATGGCATACATTGTTTTTGTCAATCCTAATCAGGTTGCAGGTGAAGGAGCTTCGGGATGGCTTGCAGGGGCAGCTGCAGAAGCAGGGATTGATGTGTCTGCACAACTTGGACAGATATGGAATTCGGTGTTTGTTGCGTCTATTCTTGGTGCTGTTATAGGTACACTTTTGATGGCTTTTCTTGCTAATATGCCATTTGCACAGGCTTGTGGAATGGGACTTAATGCATTTTTCTGTACCTGTTTTGTTGCAGCTTCTGTCTTTGGCGGAGTTGATGTCATTGAAGGTTATCATGCAGGGATGGTTATTATATTTGTATCAGGTCTTGTATTCCTTGTACTTTCTCTTACGGGAGCAAGGGAATATGTTGCAAAGGCGATGCCGGAATGTCTCAAGAAAGCTATTCCCGCAGGTATAGGTCTTTTCATAGCAATGATCGGTTTGAAAAATGCAGGTCTTATTCAGGCTAATCCGTACACCTTTGTTCAGTTTGTGGATATCCACGGTGGACAATGGGCTGATTACTGTCCGGCTATTGCAGCATTTATAGGATTATTGCTTATTGCTATATTCGAGAAATATAATGTCAAGGGCAGTGTAATCATCGCAATCCTTGTTACATCTGTAATATATTACATATTTATGGGTACTGTTCCAAGCTTTGATGTGAGCGCAATCGGTCAGACTTTCAAGGATTTTGGAGAAGTTGGTATTGTTGGTCTTCTAGATGGTAAGGCTTGGTCAGATGCATTTACAGGTGCTCCTATCGGCGGACTTTTCAACGCAGTTATGCTGGTGATTACTTTCTGTCTCGTAGATATGTTTGATACGATCGGAACACTCTATGGAACAGCTGCACAGGCAGACATGCTTGATGAGAACGGTGATCCGATTAATGTCAATAAATCGATGCTCTGTGATTCCATTGCAACAGTATGTGGTGCAGCTTTAGGTACTTCTACATGTACAACATTTGTTGAGTCTTCATCCGGTGTTGCCGCAGGTGCAAGAACAGGACTTGCAAGCGTTGTTACTTCAATCTGTTTTGCACTTTGTCTGTTCTTAAGTCCTCTTGCAAGCATTGTTCCAAGTGCTGCGACAGCTCCTGCGCTTATCTATGTTGGTGTGCTTATGATGAAGAGTTTTGCTCAGGTTGATATGAATGATATTACATCGGCACTCCCTGCATTTCTTGCTCTTATAATGATGCCTCTTACTTATTCTATAGCTAACGGAATCGGTATCGGAGCCATCGCATATGTTATTATCAGAATATTTACAGGAAAGTACGAGAAGAAGGATGTTGTAATAAGCATTATCGCAGCATTGTTCGTTCTCAAGTTCATATTTGTTACTATGTAAAATGATGATATAAGAAGATTATGATTTTGTAATGTTTAAATTTAGTGAATGGTGTCTGATAGTTCTAATATTAGTAAATCGTACATAAATAATACAAAAAAAGAATGTATTGTTATGGAAATATATGTTGTTAATGAGGGAGATACCCTCCAGAGTATTGCAGATCGATTTGATGTATCTGTATCCAGACTTGCGTATGATAACGAAATATTTCAGGGAGAGATTGTTGTGGGGCAGGCGCTTATCATTTTACAGCCGGAAATAGTATATACTGTTGAAGAAGGAGATACACTTAACAGTATTGCAGAAAGTTTTGGTTTAACTGTCAATGATATACTGCGTAACAACTCATTTCTGCTTAATGAGAATTTTCTTCTTCCAGGGAGAGTGCTTGTTATTTCATATAATGACAACAATGATGGCATAACTACAGATAATATAGACATATATGGATATGCATATCCTTTTATCAGAGAAGATGTTCTGGAAGAAGCAAGTCTATATATAGACGAGCTTCTTCCCTTTTCTTATGGATTCAATGAGGATGGTACGCTCATTTATCTTAATGACGAAGGCTTAATTGAAAATGCGTTAAGATTTGATAACAGGTTAAGAATGGTGATTACGCCCCTTGACAGAAACGGAAGATTTAACAATCAACAGGTGGTTAAGCTGTTGTCCGATGAAAACGTTCAGGATATTCTTATAGATAATATTATATTGATAATGAATGATAAAGGATACTCGGCTTTAGACATTGATTTTGAATTTATCCCCGGTCAATTTCGATCTGAATATGTTTCATTTGTTACTAAAGTGAGAAACAGGTTAAATGAAAATGGATATAATGTCAGTGTTGCATTACCTCCTAAAGTTTCATCTGATCAGCCTGGATTATTGTATGAAGGGATAGATTATGCAGGACTTGGAAATGCTGCAAATAGTGTATTTCTTATGACCTATGAATGGGGATACAAATACGGACCGCCACTTGCGGTTGCAC
>CAMHMG010000262.1 GCA_946186175.1 uncultured Clostridia bacterium
CATAGGAGATTTTACAGGCTCTGATTCTAAAATTCGATTATGAAACAACCCTAATTTATATTTAATTTGATTGTGTATGTGTGTCAATTATGGTAAAATATTAATACTATATTACGTGGTAACATATATCACTTTTAAGGAGGGTTATATATGAAGAAAGGAAGAATAAGTACTAAGATATGTGTCGCAATTATGGCACTGTCGATGGTTATTTCCACAGGGGCCTTCAGCATTAAGGCTAATGCGGATCAGACTGATGCAAACACGACATTAAAGACAGCATTTGATGCCTTTAACGCGAGTGGTCTGGTATTTTTGGAATATTCCGTTACCGGTGAGGGCGAGCTCTTGTTAAATGAGAAGGTAGAGTTGGACAGAACCAACTATGTTAAGAACGTTTTATCACAGGATGTAGAGACGTCAGAATGGAATACTCTATATACGGATCTTAAGGAGAAGATTACTTATTACCAGGATGATAATAAGAAGTGGTACAAATATCCAACAGATGAAGAAGAGCTTCAGGGACTTGGTAAGACACTTTCGGAGAATGGTGTTGAGACTGATCTTGTAACAGGCGCTGCGTACAAGTATGATGGTGAAGAGGTGATTTCTGTTACTAATGCGCACACGGATGCATTAACAGAAGTTGATTGTTATCGTTATCTGGCTGAAATACCGGTAGTTATATCGGATGATGGGGAATATGAAGATGGTGAAGATGCAGATGACGAAGAGGAGGAAGCTGATGACGATGGCGAGGCTGTTGAGGAGGAGCCTTCAACAGAGATAGTTAATGTATATTACTATATTGCAAAGGCAACAGGGACATGGGTTCACGCAGAGACAAAAGAAGGTCTGATAATAGATGTTGACATTGCTTATCCGGATCCTAATGATGCAACCATGGCTCTGGAGATTCCTAAAGAAGCTAAGGAAAATGCTGTGCTTGATCCTGAATATGAGACACCTAAATCTGATAAAGAAGTTGTTGGATATAAGGTTGTTTATAAGGGCAAGTCAGCATATCTTGTCGTAACAAGTGTCAAGGATGTTAAGAAGGTGACGATCAAGAAATCTGTTAAGATTCTTGGAAAGACTTATCCGGTTAAAGAGATAGGTGCCAGTGCATTTGCAAATAAGAGTAAGTTACAGACGGTCGTTATTAAAGCTAATATAACGAAGATTAATAAGAAAGCATTCTATAATTCAAAGAAATTAAAGACGATCACTATCAAATCCAAGAAGTTGAAAACGATCGGAAAGAATTCATTTGATACTTATTCTAAGAAGCTTACTGTTAAACTTTCAGGTAATAAGAAGTATAAAGCTAAGATCAGGAAGCTCGTTAAAAAGTCAAGGGCTAAGAAAGCGGCTAAGAAGACAAAGCTTACTGTTAAATGATCGTGTTACTTATTAAAATAGTCATACACAGTTTTTGAAATATCCTGAATATTGGTTATGGCAGCTGTGCAGTTGCTGCTCATAACAGCAATAATGTAATCTCCTCCGGGAGAGTATACAATGGCGGCATCGTGTTGAAATTCATCGGTGTCGCCTGTTTTATTGGCGCATTTGGTTCCTTCCGGAAGACCTGCCGGTATCTTGTCGACATGCTCCTGATTTAGCAGGAGTTCAAGAAATTCTTCTGAGGCTTTTCTGCTTACACATTTTCCTTTATATATCTTTTCCATCATAAGACCGCAATCCTCGACGGTTGTATAGTTTCTTCCGGGAGAAGAGGGGGCTTTATATTTTGTCGGAACAAGCATTGTTGCGATCGTTGTTCCGGTATATCCCTCTCTGTCTATATATTCCTGAATTACATTTCTTCCGGCAATCTGACTGTAGGTCTCGCCGCAGTTCATGACCATGAGGTTAAATGCGTCATTGTCGCTTACAGAGATCATTTGCTGCATAAGACTGTCTATATTAGGTGTCTCTTCAAGTTTTCCTTCTTCTATCAGTTCATAAGCAGCGGCAGCGCAGTATAGTTTGATCATGCTGGCGGAAAAATACTGGATGTTGTTGATCGATATGTATTCATGATGTGAAAGATCTTTGACATATATTGACCACGATCCGGAATATCCTTTGATCTTATCTTCTAAGACATGGTACAGTTCCCACATGCCTTCTTTGCTTCCGTCAATTCCCATCGATTCATCAATATCGCCGTTATAATCCACATAGGTGCCGTCAGGAGCGACAGCAGATGTTAACATGACTCCGGAAGAGTCCGCATAATGACCGTCTATCCATTGATTCTTAACTACAGAGCCGGTGTTATCCACATACTTTACGTAACCGTCTATAGTCTGCCACCCTGTCTCGATCTGTTTTTCAGTTGTGGCTTCTTCAGTTGATTCTTCAAAAGAACTGCTTTCCGTGGAAGCCTCTGTGGTTTGTTCAGTGTTGTTATCAGGCGGAAAGAGGATTGACAGGATAAATATAAGAAGTATGGCAGCCAAAGATCCTAAGACAATAATTTTGGTATTGTTGGCTTTGCTGATATTGGGATATCGGGTAGCTGCTATTTTTTTCCTGACCTCTTCATTGCTATTGTCCTTCATATACTTGTTCCTCCAAATGTTTGCTTAAGCTGTCTGTATTACGGATTAAACAGGCAGTCTGTATATCACCGGTTTGCTAATGATACAATAGACATCCATATCATTATATATAATAATCAGGTTTCCGACAAGAAAAATCAAAAATGTCAAAAATATCAGTCAAAAATGTAAGGAATTGTAATTGTTGCATTTTTGTTGAGGATGTGGTAAAATGGCAGTTACGAGAGAGTCGAATTGCTTTTTCAACTTTTTAATATTTCAAGGAGGGAATGATATGAAGAAAAGTATCAAGAGTGTAATGGCGTTTGCCCTTGCTACATCTATGGTAGCATCGACATTTGCCCCGGCAACTACTGCATCTGCTGCTTCGAAGAAAGCTAATGTCATAACGAAAGCAACATACAATGATGGCAGAACAGTTAAGTACAGTTATAACGGAAAGGGACTTGTAACAAAGTCGATATCAACATCGTCATCAAAGGATAACGACAGCGATTCATCAAAAACAATTACTACAACATACAAGTATAACAAGAAGAATAAGATTTCTTCAAAGACTGTGAAAACTGTTGAAAAGGAAACAACTTATGATACAGATAAGACAACAGGTTTGGTACTTGGCGCAAGTGAGGGTACTGTAACAACAACAACTACAGCAGTTACCAATTTCACATATGACAAGAAGGGTCGTGCAACCGAATCGGTTACAACCACTACTACAGGAAAGTCAGGTAGCACAACTTATACAAGCAAGTCTAAAGGTATAGGTGGTGGCAATTATGATTATGATGATGATTATGAAGGTGATAGAGGAAAAGAAATAGATATTAACGGAACAAGGGTATTTATTGCCGGTTATAATCAATATATGGCTGATGGAACATACATTTCTGATAATACTTCTGCGAATGCTTATTATTATGAAGGCGATATAGCAGCGACAGAAAGCACCTACACTTCTACAACGACATATACCGACAAAGGAAATGGTGTTTATAACGAAACGACTACCACAAGTAATACTTCGGCAGGATATAAGACAGAACCGGTTAATCTATATTATGGAAGATATTATGTTAATGGAGTTGAGACGATTACTCCACTTACCTATAATAAAGACGGTTTCGAGAAAGAAGTAGAAGTAATAACTGGTTCTAAATATAATGAAGAAACCAATAGTTATGAAGATATAAAGGAAAAGCAAAAGAGGACATATTACTACCAGACACCGGATGGTAAGGACTTCGATGAACTTGGTGGTAGTACATTCTCTATAACACAGAAAGTTACAATAACACCGGATCCGACCAGTACAAATACATCTTCTTCTACTTATAGTACTGATAATACTGGTAAGTCTGTTACAACTACAAAGTATACATATGACAAGAAGAAACGTGTTAAGAAGGCTGTTGCAACAACAGTTAATACATCTGAGGAAGTAAATAATTCATCATCTACACGTAGTAGTTCAAGTGGTTCTGAATATTCTACAACAAGTACTAAGACAGATTATACTGATAAGAACAAAAAGACTTCAGAATCTACAGAAGTTACTACGACAACTTATTCATATGATAAAAAAGGGGTTGATAACAACATGCCTGATTTTGAAGATGA
>CAMHMG010000263.1 GCA_946186175.1 uncultured Clostridia bacterium
ATGGTTTCGTCTGTTATCTGCATTCTCATATCCTCCTAATTCTTCTTTCTATTTCTCTATATACACAACTTCAAAAATCTATTGCTTACACACAAGTATCTCTATGTCCTGCCTAAAACACAAAAGAGGCCGATATCATCAACCCCTATATAATACAATATTTTCATTAACGAAACAAGCTAAAGTTGTCCGGTTAATAAGATTATATCTTTTCATGAATTATCTCGCCTTCAACAGAGTTTCCCCACTCTTTCCTTGCATCATCCATAGTATTCTCTAATCCTGTAAGTGCCGCAAATGGTGCAAACTGTGCAGCCCTCTTCTCAATGCTCATCTGAGGGTGTTTACTAGAAACATGGTGTGGAAGATTGATAATATCATCATAATTATTCTTACTCATATTTGCCACTCCTCTCAAGCCTTATGTCCCCCTATCTGTCCGTTTCTCTCTATTGTCGTTGCTCCATCTTTAAGATTATATCCTTTAAGTATTGCATTCTTTCCATACTTTTTCTGAATCTGAAGCATCGCTTCCTGCAGCTTCTTCTCGTCACTGTTCTCTTTACTCTCAGCATAGTCATCTTCAATGTGCTCATTTACATTAAGATCTTCAAAATCACCGAATAAGGACATCTGTCTGTAATCCAATTTTTCTATTGCTTCTTTTTCCAATATCACATTATTAGCCGTTATATATACTCTTCTGGAAAGAAGCGTCGGATCAACAATACGTCTGTATAACTTAATGGTATCATCTACTATTGTCTTAGTAGATGAGGTATGCTTTTCAAAATTCACCGTCCCGTGAGCATGCTTGGGAACGGACCTGCCATAACGATCCTGAGTCACTTCGCCTTCATATGATCTTTTATGTTTCTTATCTGTGAGATTATCTTTATCATAGCCTATAGTAAGGACTATCTGATTAGTGACCATCCCTTTATCCACAAGATCCAGTACTAATAATTCCGTCATTTCCCTGACAATGATCTCTGTTTTCTCAAAGTCATATGGTTCTTTTAATACCTGCCCCGAACCCATACTGTTACTTTCCGGTTTATATGCTTTGATATGTGCTATTGTACAGGGTTCATATCCCCAGGCATGATCGATCAGCAACTCTGCATTTACTCCGAACAAACCATAAAGCAGTTCTTCATTGTAGTATTCCGTATCCTTGCCAATCGAGCACCTCGCAACATCGCCCATTGTATAGATTCCAAGTTTTTGCAACTGTTTGGCATAGCCTTGACCAACTCTCCAAAAATCTGTAATCGGCTCATGATTCCACAGTTTCTTACGATAAGACAACTCGTCAAGCTCTGCGATACGCACACCATTCTCATCGGCTTCAATATGCTTGGCAACTATATCCATTGCAACCTTAGCCAGATAGAGATTGGTACCGATTCCGGCAGTAGCCGTTATACCGGTTTCATTAAATACATCATTTATCATGGTTATAGCTAATTCTTTCGGGGATAAATGATAGAAATTAAGATAATCGGTTGCGTCAATGAAGACCTCATCAACAGAATATATATGAATATCTTCCGGAGCGATATATTTAAGATAAATGTTATAAATGCGTGCGCTGTATTCCATATATAGAGCCATTCTTGGCACTGCGACAATATAATTTAATTCAAGTCGTGGATTATTATTAAGCTCATTTGAATCAAAAGATTCTCCTTCAAATTCCCCTTTTGACAACTTTATCTTTCTTGAAGCATTTACTTCCTTAACTTTCTGTACAACCTCAAAAAGTCTTGCACGTCCCGGTATCCCATATTGTTTCAGGGATGGCGAAACTGCAAGACAAATAGTCTTTTCTGTTCTGCTTGAATCTGCCACAACAAGATTAGTAGTGAGTGGATCAAATCCTCGTTCATGACACTCAACAGATGCATAGAATGATTTCAGATCAATCGCAATATATATTCTCTCTTTATCATCTTTATTCATTATTAATCAGCCTCTTGCTAATCTTACATAATAAGCACTATGCTAAGCTCGCCAGTCGTCCTTTGAACTCCGGCTTGCTAAGCGTCGCTGTATACATTTATAATTCCATCTCATCCATTGAATACGTTATTTTGCCTTCGCATCCTCTGAATCTGACTCTGACAAGCTCATCCGATATCTGCTTTTCATTCGAATCAATACAGACAATTACACCCGGATAAAAATGTGTTCCATGTATATATCCGCTGTTTTTTTCATAAGTATACAATGAATCAAGCGCATAAAACAAAGCCTCAAGCTGTTTCTTCTCTGTCAGAAGATTAGCCTTGTTCTGTCTTACTATATATAAAAGATTGCTCTTTGAATGATTCTCCTTTGCTTCCTTGTTCAATATCATTTCTCTTGATGTTATAGCTTTAAGTTTGACTTCTATTTCCGAGATCAATTTGGGATATTCCAATTTGCGCGACAGAGCCTCATTCGTTTTACCTATAGTTAATTTGGTCTTGATCTTTCGCGGATTTCCAAAAATCTTTCCATCCATTCCTCTTGCACAATATATATCTCCTCCGGATACAGAACCATTCTTGTCTTCTATCTTGATCATACCTCCGGAATAAATATTACAATCTAATATGGATTTTGCCGTGATATCCCCGCCGGTCACCACGTGACAATATTGAAGAAATCTGCTTTCTAAGTTGCCGCCACAAACCAGCTTAACCTTATTTTCCCCTATCACTCCACCTCTGACAATTATATCATCTCCTGCATTTATGCTTGAGCCCTGCACCGTCCCACTGATAGTCACATTACCACTTGCAGTAATCTCTACTCCCGAATCCACGTCACCATAAATATTAACATCACCAATAAAATGTATACTTCCATATGCAACATTAACATCACGATTAATATCAAGAACACTCTTAACCTCTATCTTAGAGGGCGTGGCTTCAACCTTGCCATCTATCAACGAATAGTAGGAATAATTTTCCTCATCATAGCGACATCCAATAAGATTGGGAACCGGATATCCTTTCCCCTGTCTGGGTTTTAAAAGGTCACCTGTCACGGTATAACCAAATTTACCGGGTGTTGCAGGAGTATAAACAGCTATAAGAGAGCCTTCTGCAACAGTTCCAACAGTATTAACACTTGTATAATCGACTGACCCATCATCTAATATTCTTGGCTTTCCGGACTTTGCATCTTTTTTATGAAAAAAATACTCAAAATATCCATCTATACCATCCTCAGATGGCGAACCCTTAGCTATCAGAATCCTCTCGTCATACATCTGATTTAAAAGTACGTCACTTAAGTGCATCTTATCTATTCCGGCTTTGACGCCGGCTTCATCAAGAGCTCCCATAACCTCCATCTGTCCATATGCCGGTCTGTTACCTTTAGGCGTAGGAAGTGTGATATACGCTTCCATCTTATCTTCAGATATTTCTATTTTGATTGGATCATCCATTTCATCATCCATATTGGGTATATCTGACATAGAACAGAACCTCCGTTAAATAATATAATAATTATAAGACGTTAATATTAGATATGCAAGGGGAATAATTACTACTCTTTTGTAAGATTATGACTGAGCAAGCCATTCCTTAAGCTCTGATTCCGATACATCCGATTCGAGTCTTATTCCTTCTACTACTTTAGCTCCTTTGGCAAGCTCCTGCATATTCTTTCCCGAATCTCCTATCCCGCTGCTTCCCGAAGTACAGAATGGAATAACCGTAATACCATCCCATACATAACTCTCCATAAAAGTATCAATAATAGAAGGCTCACGATACCACCATACCGGGAAACCCACATAAACCTTAGAATACTGCGAAATATCACCCACCTTATTACTTATTGCCGGACGGCAGCTCCTATCATTCATCTCCACAGAACTTCTGCTTTTCTTATTCTGCCAGTCAAGATCTTCTTTCGTATAAATATTCTCCGGAACGATTTCAAAAATATCTGCTCCGGCAGCCTTAGCCAGTTTCTCTGCCACGATCTTTGTAACTCCACTTGCACTGAAATATGCAACTAACACTTTACTCATAACCCAACCTCCTCAAATTCTTATTCTTTAAACCCATAAACCATCTGCATTATTATTTTCAGATTATCAATATCCGTAATGACATCTCCTGTCTCCAAAGAATGATTACCCCCGCCTATCCTATAAGAATCAAGATTCTTTTCTTT
>CAMHMG010000264.1 GCA_946186175.1 uncultured Clostridia bacterium
AAAAAGACCACTACCCGTCACTTGGTTAATGGTCTTCCTCTCAATATTTGTCTATTATCCTGTCTTATTCATTAATTATCTGAAGCTGCTTCTCAACCCCTTCTAAGTGCTCTTTACACTTTGTTGCAAGCATGGTTCCTTCTTTGTATAATTCCAGAGAATCATTAAGTGGAAGTCCTTTTTCAGTCAATTTCTTATTAATCTCTTCTAATCTGTCTAACGCTTCATCTACATTAAACTCTTTCTTTGCAGCCATTTTCTTCACCTCATCATCATATTTTATAACTACACATAACTATTATCTTTCATAGCCATATCTATTCTTTTCCAAAATTGACAACCTTAACAATCACCTTCTACATAAAGACTCATTTACTTCGTATATCCGTTACCGTAGAAATGATAGTTCCGTTATGAATGTCAACCTGTATAGAATCTCCTTCTTTGACCTCTTCTACTCCGGTCACAGGCTTTCCTTCATGTGAAATGTAACCAAATCCATTGACCAGCTTCGCAGTCGGAGATAATCCGTGAAGTCCCGTAACAAGCAGTTCATAACGATGCTTTCTAAGCTCATATTGACTCTTAATACCGGTATTGAGATGTTCGAGCAGCATATTCAACCGGTCCATATGCTCTTTCAGTTTTGCTTCGGGACTGTTCTTTTCAAGAACTGCCATTTTTGCTGCCAACAAGAGCTTTCTCTGTTCCACCTGGTTATGCATATTGACTTCTATACTTTTCTTAAGTCTATCAACTCTAAGTATATCAACCATCACATCCGGAACAGCCTCTTCAGCAGCCTCAGAAGGTGTGGCAACCCTCTTGTCTGAAACATAATCTATAAGTGTCCAATGTCCCTCATGACCAACGGCAGAAATAATTGGAGTTACAGCCTCGTATACTGTTCTTGCTATCATCTCATCATTATATGCCATAAGCTCTTCATCTGAACCTCCGCCACGACCGACAATTATTGTATCCATACCTTTGCCGTCCATATATCTGATACCTTTTATTATCGTATCGACAGCATTCTTTCCCTGAACATTGACATGATACAGCACAAGCTGAACAAAAGGATTACGCTTGCCTGCCACCTTACATATATCCTTGATTGCCTGACCATCCTTCGATGTAATGATTCCCACTTTCTCAGGGTACTTAGGAATTGGTTTCTTATGATCCTCGTCGAACAAGCCTTCCGCTTCAAGCTTTGCCTTTAATTTCAGATATGCGAGATTCGCCGCGCCGTCACCTATATTGATGATCTGTCTTACTATCAGCTGGCTTTTCCCTGTTGCCCTGTAATAGTCTAATTTTCCGATTATAGCAACCTGCTGTCCCTGTTCAAGTTCAAATTTCAATACGGCGTTAGCCGTTTCTTCCCACATAAAGCACGGTAAAAGCGCATAACTATCCTTTATTGCAAAGTAATAATGTCTTCCCCTATGTCCGCTGTAATTAGTCACTTCACCCTTGACCATGATCATCTGAAACTCGACAGAATCATCAAAATGATCATATATCATATTGTTGACCTCAGACACTGTTTTGTATAGATCATAACCATCCTCATTTTTTGACGTCGAATCATCTGATAAATCAAAAGAAAGCTGCTTCTCCGGCATTCCCTGCTTTGTTCCTTTGGGCGCATCCGGATCTACATACCACCTTCTAAGCCCATCTGTAAGCTCTCCCTCACAATACCAGAATTTCTCTTTGAAATTCCATTTTGCTCCAAGCGCTTTGGCCTCGTCCTTTTCCACATATGGAACATTTAATCTATATATCAAGCCATCACTTCCTATCACATACATTCTATGCATCTATTCTAACAAGCATATCTCAAATGTGTCAACCCAACCTGTGTACAATTCAGACAATTGAATTACTATGAAAGTTAACGAATTAAGCTCGAAGAGCGTAAATGAGTGTTAAAAGTCCAAGAAGTCAAGTAAAAAAGTGTTACCCGGTCTGCAGGTAACACTTTTAACACTCAAAGCAGCTCTCTGATTTTCTTTTTATAATCCAAAAACTTTTCTGTAAGCGTAAATTCGGAAGTTCTCGGTTTTGGTTCATCAACAATAATCTCTTCAGCAATCGTTGCAGGACTACCCTTCAATATATATATCCTATCCGAAAGCAATATTGCTTCATCCATATCGTGTGTTATGAATAATGTAGACAATTTTATATCCCTCATCATATCCAGATACCACTGCTGCATTGATGCACGCGTTATTGTGTCTAGAGCGCTAAATGGTTCATCAAGCAAGGCAACCTCCTTGTTACAGAGATAAGTTCTAAGCAGTGCAACTCGCTGTCTCATACCTCCGGACAATTCTGCGGGGTATTGTTTTTGAGTGCCATCAAGTCCGAAATGTTCAAACTCTTTTCCGGCTATCTCCAATGCTTTTTTCTTAGGCATATGTTTAAGTAAAAGAGGAAGAGCGGCATTTTCTATAACGGTTTTATGGGGAAGCAACAAATCTTTTTGAAGCATATAACTTAGATATCCGTTCTCACCGGTTATATCAATCCCGCCGTCATATGAATCCCCCATGATGTCTGTCCCTCTATCATGTGAAACTCCTGCCATTTTACCAATCTTATCTATAATTTCCATTCCTGCAACTTCAGATTCAACAGCTTCAACCCCAGCAGCTTCAGTTCCGGCAATTTCTGATGTATATTCGTCATCTTTGTGTGAATACAGTCTTACATTTCCCGAATCAGGTGCTGTAAGACCTGACAGCACATTAAAGAGAGTAGTCTTTCCCACGCCACTTACTCCAAGAACGCTGACCAACTCACCACGATTTAAAGTAATGCTGATATCATTAAGCACCTGCTTATCACCATATGACTTTGAAATATTATCTACAGTTAAAATTTTCTCCATAACAAAGCCTTTCCAAAACTGAAACGCAATAAATACCTCAATATATATTTCTTATCATTCAAATCTATGCGTAATTGCGAACTACCTATTGTTATAGCAAGCGGAAAGTACCCGCTTTATTCCCATAACTTCACTCCGGCAGATACTCGTTAGTGAAGCCATATCCTGCCGGTATTTCCTCTGACAATCCGTTATCAGACAACCATTTATAGAATGAATCCCATCTTGCCTGATCAATATATCCCCACTGTGAAACCTCTGCCTTATACTGAGGTGATAACCACTCCTGGCTCTCCTTTACAAGGTCAATACTAAGCTCAGGCACCTGTTTTACAAGAATCTCTGCAGCCGCATCGGGATCATTTATCGCATATTCATAACCCTTCTTAGTTGCACGAAGAAATGCCTTTGCCACCTCTGCATTATCTGCGAGCCAGTCTGTATTTGACACAATAACAGGACTGTAATAATCAAATTCCGGAGTTATATCTTTGAAATAGATCATATTGGTATCAAGTCCGGCCTGCTTTGTTGATATTCCCGCCCATGCGTAATATACCCATATTGCATCTATATCCTGCTGTAGAGCAGCGGCTTCATTCTCCACATATTCAGGGATCAGATTGACCTTAGAAAAATCACCGCCATCTGCTTCCACAATATTCTGCATCATCGCCTTTTCAACAGGAAGATCCCATGTTGCGTAATTCTTACCCTCAAGATCCTTAGGAGTGTTGATATTATCCTCCTTCAAGGAAATGATACCGGATGTATTGTGCTGAATAAGTGCTGCCACAGCAGTAATAGGAATCTTTTCTTCCGATGTAAATACAGGTGGAAGATAATCCTGAAAATCAATACCGAACTGAGCCTGGCCACTTGCAACCATTGTAGTTGCTCCATCCTCAGGTGGTTGTACTATATTAACCTTAAGACCCTCTTCTTCGTAAAAGCCTTCATTTACTGCCACATAGAAGCCGGTATGGTTCGTATTGGGTGTCCAGTCAAGCACAAGGTTGATCTCTGTGAGATCGTCTTTGTTAGCTTCGCTTTTATTACTATCATCCTCTTTATTATCTTCTTTATTATCTTCTTTATTATTTTCTTCAACATTCACTAACGGGTCGACCTCTTCTTTTGCTTCTCCACATCCAAAAAGAGATAAGGTCATGGCTGATGCCATAATTACTGTTGCTAATAATCTGTTTCTCTTCATTTTTCTCTCCTTCTTATCATCAAATTCGGGTTTGTACGCGAAACTCTTATACATTTTT
>CAMHMG010000265.1 GCA_946186175.1 uncultured Clostridia bacterium
TTATATTAAGCGAAGCGTATGGTAAAAAGTTTTTTTATATGACATTTGGGAGAAACTCTATTGTCGGACAATCGGTCATAGAAAAAAACTTTTTATCCAAGCGCACGCTTTGAAAGAAGTTTAATCAGACAAACTGCTATACGTAAAAAATGTATAAGAGTTTCGCGTACAAACCCGAATTTGTGGGGAAACATATTAAAATGAGAATTGATAAATGGCATTACAATTAAAAAATGTGAAAGAATATTGTTAGAAAGAGTGTTAAAGAATAACGATAGAAAAAGTGTTAAAGAATATCGTTAGAAAAAATGTTAAAGAATTGAGAGAGAATTATGCTGGAATTAAGACGTGAAGAATTAAAGAAAATCTGTTTGGAAAGTAGTTTGGATGTTATTCTTATTGATAGTCCGGAGAACCTTAGATATTACACCGGTTTTACAGGCGGAGAAGCGGTATTCTTACTTGCCTGTGATAGAAAGAACAGTTTATCTTCAAATTATGATATCGATAAAAATAACGATAATGTATGTGGGAATAATATTCTGCCTGAAAAAGATATGTGCATTATTACTGATTCAAGATATTACGAACAGGTTGAGAAGGAGTGCCCTGATATTCCCCTTATCAGACTTAGTAATAGAACCTACATTGAGGTGATCAGGGAATTGCTTGACAAGATGAATAATGGCGACACTGTTGGTGATGGCTTCAGGATTGCTGTAGAAGATTCCATGAACCTGTCCAGATACCTTAAGTTGAAGGATGCATTAGCGGGGTATGAGTTAAATGTTTCGGGAGAATTGATCAATACGCCCAGAATGATCAAGGATGATAATGAAATTGATATTATTGGCAAGGCAGAAGCAATAGGTGATATGGCATTTGATCATATCCTGTCAGTTATAAAACCGGGTATTACAGAAAGAGATATAGCTATAGAACTTGAGTTTTTCATGAGAAGACAAGGCGCTTCGAAGTTATCATTTGATACTATTGTTGCAAGCGGACCGAATTCATCTATGCCGCATGCCCAGGTGACAGACAGGATAATTGAAAAGGGTGATTTTGTGACCATGGATTTCGGATGTGTCTATAAGGGATACTGTTCGGATATGACGAGGACTGTCGCTGTTGGAACCCCGACAGATGAGATGAGAAAGGTATACCAGACAGTACTTGACGCTAATCTGCGTGCTATGGATGGTATCAGGGCAGGAGTGAAATGCAGTGATATTGATGCTCTGGCAAGAGATTATATAAAAAGCATGGGTTATGGTGAATATTTTGGCCACGGTCTTGGACATAGTGTGGGATTATTTATTCATGAGGAACCAAGGTTTTCACCGAAATGTGATACCATAACTAAAGAAAATATGGTGATTACCGATGAACCGGGAATATACCTTCCGGGCAAATTCGGAGTACGTATAGAGGACCTTGTTGTAGTGAAAGAGAATGGATATGAGGTACTGTCGAACTCACCGAAGGAGCTTATTATTCTATGATTTGTAGTAATGCTGTTTCAGCATTAAGGTTGAATGACAGAATCAAGAAATTTTCTTGCTGTCTGACTGATGTTTTTTTCATTATATACGAATCCGATAGTACGAGGTGCAATGTCATAGTCCATAGGTATCTCTATGACCTGTTTTGTATCAAGATAGTCGGTTATGAATTCTTTGACAACACCTGCAACGCCCATCCCTATAGCGGCAAAGTCGATAAGAAGATCCATGTTGTTGATCTCGAATACCTGACTTGGTTGTATGTTATTATCTTTCATATATTTGTCAATATAGATTCTGGAAATATTGCCTTGATCAAGAAGCATCAGGTTGCATTTTTCCAGAATTTCTTTTTCTGACATATTGTTATATATACGTTTGTCATCCATATAATCTGAAAACATAATAAGGCCGGTCATGTTGATTTTAGGGATAGTATTATCCTGTGTAGAGACATTTAACAGGTTAGGTGTATTGTTGTTTGAAGTATTATGTTCCTCGCGCAGCATAAGATTATCAAGGTAAGTTCTTGTTGCAACAAAAGTATCGTGTATTGAGCAGATGGGCATGAAGTTGTAACCCTTTTCAAGCTCTGTTTCACAAATAAGACCAATATCAACTTTATCATTTTTTAATTGTTTCAACGTCTCGAAGGTTGGTTTGCAGTCTATGGAAATTTTCACATGTGGGTATAACTCTATATAATCCTGAAGATATGGTAAGAGTATATGCTTGCAGAGGGAGGTAGAAGCTCCGATTCGTATCTGACCTATTCCTAACTCATCCATACGTCTAAGTTTCTTTTCTGCGCGTTCTATATTTTCAAATGCAATCTCAAGCGATTCATATAAAGTACGGCCCTCGTCGGTAAGTTTGACACCGCGTTTGCTGCGTATAAAAAGGGACGTCGAGAGAGCAGTTTCAAGATTACTAATTGATTTCGAAACAGCAGGCTGACTGATAAACAGACTTTCGGCTGCCTTACTTATGTTGCCGCAGCGGGCAACCTCATAGAATATTTTATATTGATTTAAGTTTTGTTCCATAGTATGTCATACCTTTCATGCTGTTTTACGTTATCTTATCAGGTGAAAGTAAAGTCTTCGCTCTACTCGGAAAGTCCGTTCATTCGATAAGATATCTTATCAATAGTAATATTAATTGTCAATCTATGATAACCTGTAGTTATAATAATTATTAAAAATATATATATTGTTTATATTTATTATTGTGATATACTAGATAAGAATTATTATGATAAAGGAGAGATTGTTATGGGAATGACAATGACACAGAAGATTCTGGCTGCTCATGCAGGACTTGAAAGTGTAGAGGCAGGACAGCTTATTGAGGCAGATTTGGATCTTGTATTAGGTAATGATGTAACTACACCGGTAGCCATTCATGAGATGGATAAGTTCAATACTAAGGAAGTCTTTGATAAGGATAAGATTGCAATGGTGCTTGATCATTTTACGCCTAATAAAGATATCAAGAGCGCTGAGCATTGTAAATGTGTAAGAGAATACGCGTACGAGCACAACATCACTAATTTCTTTGATGTTGGGGAGATGGGAATAGAGCATGCACTTCTTCCGGAAAAAGGACTTATAGTTGCCGGAGAGACCTGTATCGGAGCTGATTCCCATACATGTACATATGGAGCACTTGGTGCGTTCTCGACAGGAGTTGGTTCTACTGATATGGCAGCGGGAATGGCAACAGGTAAAGCATGGTTTAAAGTACCTTCAGCAATTAAGTTTGTACTTACAGGCAAGCCTGCAAAATGGATCAGCGGGAAGGATGTAATTCTTCACATCATCGGTCTTATAGGTGTAGACGGGGCTTTGTATAAGTCTATGGAGTTTGTTGGTGACGGAATACAGTATCTCTCAATGGATGACAGATTCTCAATGGCTAATATGGCTATAGAGGCGGGCGCAAAGAACGGAATCTTCCCTGTTGACGAGAAGACCATTGAATATATGAAGGAACATTCAGTTAAGGAATATAAGGTATATGAGGCTGACGAGGACGCCGTATATGATGAGACATATACAATTGAGCTTGATAAATTAAGACCTACAGTTGCCTTCCCTCATTTACCCGAAAACACTAAGACGATAGATGAGGTTGGAGATATTAAGATCGATCAGGTAGTTATCGGTTCTTGTACCAATGGACGTATTGAGGATCTTAGAATTGCTGCTAAGGTTATGGAAGGACATAAATGTGCAAAAGGACTTAGAGTTATCGTAATTCCTGCAACACAGGCTATATATCTTCAGGCAATGGAAGAGGGGCTTCTTAAGACGTTTATCGAAGCCGGAGCAGTTGTTTCAACTCCTACCTGCGGACCGTGCCTTGGCGGACATATGGGAATATTGGCAGCGGGAGAGAAGGCAGTTGCTACAACTAACCGTAACTTCGTAGGACGTATGGGACACGTTGATTCAGAGATTTATCTTGCTTCCCCTGCGGTTGCTGCGGCATCTGCAATTACAGGTAAGATTTCGTGTCCTTGCTAGGGATAGGCAGAAAACTTATTCCTTGTTAATGGAGGATTTGGCATGAGTAAGATTTCATTTGTATCATTTTGTATAGAAAACTATGCTGATTATATAGGTAAACATAGTGATGAAGTATATAAGATGTTCAAAGATAGTGGGCT
>CAMHMG010000266.1 GCA_946186175.1 uncultured Clostridia bacterium
GGCGAAAATCAGTCGGCTGTTCATCATAAAACATGGCCTTTTCGCAAAAACCGATAAAAGAAAAAATGCGGAAAATAAGTTCATATCAGAAGTTAAAGCGGCAGAGGAATCTGTTGCTAACGGTAATTATGTTAATTTGAAAGAACTGCATAAATTTCTTGGTGTATGATGATGAGAAATGTTATAATCGAAACAGAAGTACTAACGATTTAAAAGATTATTTAATAAGTATACAAGGCGAAAGAAAGGGTAAAAATACTTTTGCAGATATAATGTCAAATATAGATAATCTTGAACAGTTTGGAGATGTTGGTAGAAATATAAAAGAATATTTTAACCTCGACTGTCCCGACAACTGGTATTTATTATATGTTCATAAGAATTATTTTATATTCAGCAAAACTGAATCAACAATAACAATTCTAAAGATGTATAATAATAAACTGGATTTTATATATGAACTTTTTGGAATTGAAATGCGAAGTCAGGAATCTAAAGATTATTGGGGTGAATGATGTTTTGAACGATAAAGGGCGCGGTTGTGCCCTTTTCGTTTATCTAAACCTCTGCACCCCGCAAACAGACCCTAATGTTTCGCTGCAAGTCGAAGCTACTGCATAGTATATTAACTTATTTCAAATGCCTGTCTTATTTGCTGCAAAAATCTTTCTGCAATGGGAGAAAACGTCTGGTATTTCTTCCAGACAAGGTATAGTTTTGTTTCGAGTTTTGGAGTAAGAGGACGGAATACAAGTCCGCTTTCAGCAGATGTATTGATCAGCTTGTCAAAGGTCAGAAGATAGCCTAGATGTTCTTTGGCAAATAAGGAGGCATTATATGATAATCGGAAAGAACCCTCAAGATGAAGTTTGTCCATCTTATCTTTCGCCCAACCCGGAATATCATTAATCCAACTCTGACCTGAACAGAATAGAGGAAGTCCGATAAGATCATCAACCTTGATGGTCTTTTTCTTTGCAAGGGGAACATCACATGGCATTACAACGCCCCATATATCAGATTGGGGGAAAATGATTGATTCATATTTTGAGGAATCGGGAGTTTCAGCTAATACTGCAAAGTCCAGGAGTCCTTTGTCCAGTTTTTCCGCTACCTGTTCAGTATCACCGCTGGTGATGTAATAATGCAGACCCGGATAACTCTGCTTGAAGGTGTTTATCTCTCTGGCAAGCAGGCTGATCTGGTAGGATTCCGCAAGTCCGAAATAGAGGTCGCCTCCTGTAATGTCATCAAGAGAGACAAACTCTTTTTCAATCTTATCTGCCATACTTACAAGATCCTCAGCGCGTTTGCGAAGTAATACACCCTCATCAGTGAGCTTTATACTAAAGCTGTGACGGGTGAAGAGCTTCTTTCCTAACTCATTTTCCAAAGATTTTAGCTGCTTTGATAATGTGGGCTGAGTGACATGTAGAATCTCAGCAGCGCGGGTCATATTTTCTTCTCTCGCTACGGCAAGAAAGTATCTTAATGTTCTTATTTCCATGGTGGCTCTCCCAATCTTAATGTATTTGCTATTGCTGGCATTCATGTAATTGATCCATGCACTCGAAATGTTGCGCATTTCTCGTTCAAGGGCATTCGCCCTATAGGCATATTTATGTTGAGGTGCTTTTATGTGCAAGCACCCATCACGCACAACATAAATATGCCTGCATGGCTCGTTGTTATATGATATGCCGTTATAGAATATCATGATATTCATTATAACCATTAGCGGAAATTATTACAAGCATTTATAATGTAAACAATATAAGTGATAGGAGTGGTTTGTTATGAAGAATATATACAGAGATCAGACATTTGATCAGGAACGGGCTCTATATGGAAAGAAGGATATTTATTTGATAAACTGCCGCTTTGACGGTCCCGCTGATGGAGAGAGTGCATTAAAGGAAAGCAGTAACATAGAAGTTGATGACGGTTATTTCAATCTTCGTTATCCGTTCTGGCATGATCATCATCTGAAGATCAATGGATGTGAGCTGACTAAGTTGTGTCGTGCTGCTCTATGGTATTCAGAGGACATAAGCATTACAGATTCCAAACTTTATGGAATAAAAGCATTGAGAGAATGTTCAGATATTACAATAGAACATACGGATATAATTTCTCCTGAATTTGGCTGGTCTGTGAAAAACATTAAAATGAAAGATACAAAGGCTTCCGGAGAGTACTTCATGATGAGATCTGACAATCTGACATTTGATCAGGTGACACTTGATGGAAAGTATTCTTTTCAATATATTACGGATTCTGTGTTTGAAAACTGTGAGTTCAATACAAAGGATGCTTTCTGGCATGCAAAAAATGTAACAATAAAGGATAGTGTGATCAAAGGAGAGTATCTTGCATGGTATTCGGAAAACATTATATTTGAAAACTGTCTTATTATAGGAACACAGCCTTTATGCTATTGCAAAAATCTGAAACTGGTCAACTGCCGAATGACGGATACGGATCTTGCATTTGAAAAATCAGAGGTTGATGCAACCATCTTAACAGAGGTTGATAGTATCAAGAATCCTAAAGCAGGAAGGATATCGGTTAAAGGAGTAAAAGAAATGATCATGGATGATCCGGATGCAAAAGGAGAGGTAGTTATTATGTCGGAAAAAATCATTGCATAAAGAATCAGTTATTGATTTTTATTATAAGGGAAGTGAGATTCATTATGGATTTGAATAGTATAAGACAAAATCTTAGTGATGCAGGGTGTAATAAGGATGATTCGGTAATTATACTTAAAATGTGCGAGTCAGGAAATATGGAAGGTGCCCTGCAGATGATGAGAAAAGACCGATGCAGACTTATGGATGAACTACATGAAAGCGGAAGAAAGGTCGATAGGATGGATTATCTGATAAGGCAGACAGAGAAAGAGATAGCTGTTAAAAGTTGATTAATAAGCCTGCAAATAAAAATCATGGCTAAATTTATAAATTTTGAAAATTAAGGAGGTAACGTAACATGATGAAAACAGAGGAATTAAAATTGGTAACGGAGTGGGATAAGACATTCCCTAAGAGTGACAAGGTGGATCACAGTAAGGTGACATTTGTAAATCATTTTGGGATTACTCTTGCTGCTGATATGTATGTCCCAAAGGATGCAGAGGGGAGACTGCCAGCCATCGCTGTTTCAGGACCTTTTGGAGCATGTAAGGAACAGTCATCAGGACTTTACGCTCAGACTATGGCGGAGCGGGGATTTCTTACAGTTGCATTTGATCCTTCCTTCACAGGTGAATCAGGAGGATTTCCACGTGCAATGCATTCGCCGGATATCAATGTGGAAGACTTTCAGGCGGCTGTAGATTTCCTTTCTGTTCAGGATAATGTTGACCCTGAACGTATAGGTATTATCGGTATCTGCGGATGGGGCGGTATGGCACTGCAGACTGCATGTATAGATACAAGGATCAAAGCAACAGTTACATCCACCATGTATGATATGTCTCGTGTTGCCGGAAACGGATATTTTGATGCAGCTGACAATAAGGAAGCAAGAAAAGAAGCGAGAGAAGCGGTTAATAGACAGCGTACAGAGGATTACAGAAGCGGTACTTATGCAAGAGCCGGCGGTGTGGTTGATCCTCTTCCGGAAGATGCCCCATTCTTTGTAAAGGATTATTACGATTACTATAAGACAGATAGAGGATATCATGAACGATCTCTCAATTCTAATGACGGATGGGCAGCAACAGCCGGTACATCCTTGTCAAATACAAGACTCTTTACTTATGCAGGAGAGATTGACAGTGCGGTACTGATGATTCACGGAGAGAAGGCGCATTCATGCTATATGAGTCAGGATGCTTTCAAGCTTCTTAAGGGAGACAATAAGGAGCTTCTGATAATACCTGACGCTGTTCATACAGATCTGTATGACGGCGGAGACAAAGACTATATTCCCTTTGACAAGATGGAGAATTTCTTTAAGGAGAATATGAAATAAAATGCTTTGTTGATGATAAATGTTCCTAGTACGTCTTATAAAAAAGTATCTTGAGGAAGGTGGAGGAGGTTATGAATAAGAAGATTGTTATTTATGTTATGGTTAGTGTTGCATTTTTATTAGGGGTGATATTCATATTGAAGAATAACATCGTTTCAGTTGCCGCAACAAAAATAAATGTGA
>CAMHMG010000267.1 GCA_946186175.1 uncultured Clostridia bacterium
TGAAAAACCTTATAAATAGCGGTTCCTCACAGAAAATGTGCGCATAATAATCTCACCTTATACCACATAATCTAGCAAGTTCTTCGTCATCTTTCCATAAAGCTTTTTCCTCAGATGCATCCGGTTCCAGTTCTGTTCCTTGCTTCATCTGATTCCTGAGCATCTCCACGGATGGACTTGCATACGACTTCCTTGTTGTCTTTGCATCTGAATGTCCCAGAATGACTGCAATTATTTCAATTGGAACACCATCACGGTACCAACCACTTGCCCGAGTACGTCTAAGCATATGCGGATATACTTTTTCGGGCATATCCGGGTGATTTTTCCTAACAATGTCGCCATATTTTTTTACAATGCGCTCTACATTTCTTTCAGACATTCTCTCATATTTTCCTTTGATAACCGTATATATGAACGGTCTGGATTGGTTATGCAGATCTCTATGAAACAAGGAAATGTACTGCTTTAACAGTTGAATTGTATTTTCCGATAGGGCTACTATTCTCTCTTTGTCCCCTTTTCCACGAACACGGATATATGGTGCATCGGCCGAGATATTTACATCATGTAATTCCAATCCTAAGAGTTCATCTGTCCTTATTGCGGTGTCATATAACAAAACAAGTATAATCTGATCTCTTATGCCTTTTGCAGAATTATTAGGAGCTGACAGTAATTCTTTTATGGCATCTTTCTCCTCGATGATCTCACGTATTCTTGTAGGAACAGTTACATATGGAACTTCCGATATATTGAGGTATATCTGGTATAGTGAGGTTCTTTTTGAAGCCGCATACCTCATATACGAGGTTATCACTGCTATCCTATGATTCACCGTGCTTGCTTTATAACCTTTTTCAACAAGATATATTCTGTAATTCAAAATAAAATCATAAGTAAGATCTTTAAATCGGAATTTTTCCATAGAAATATCGCAGACATCGGTAACATATCTTCGAAAAATCGTTAATCCATCTTCATAAGACTGTATGGTCTTTGGACTGTTTCGATGCTGGTTCGGTAGGAAAACCTTTAAATAATCCCATGTTAGCGAAAAAAACAGATCTTCTTTCAAAGGCTCTTTTTTCATCTGCGTCTCACCTCCGGTATAACATCTGCTGACATAGTGTCTTTCTTCCTAATGATCCGAAATGCATCATTAACAAGATGGTAATAGTAAAAACTCTCATTTGGATCTTTATGGCCAAGATATTTACTGAGATATGTAAACATGACGTTTATATCAACGTCTGCCATGATCCAGCTGTTGATTCGGTCCACAACAAACCCATGGCGTAATGAGTGAGGGGTCGGAACGCGGTCACAACGCAAAGAAGATGCAGTTAGACCCCAATATCTTTGGAACGTTCTATCAATCGAAGTTTTGGGGATATGCTTATCTGGAAACCTGCCAGGAAAAAACCAATAGGGTTCATACCCAAGTTTCCTCTTTATGTAGGAACAATAACTCAACATAAGAACTCTTAGATCATCTGGCAAATAAACCAATCGATCCTTTTGCCCTTTACCGTCAAAAATGTTAATGATGCCATTATTCAAGTCTATATCAGTAGTCTTAAGAGAACATACTTCGTTATTTCTCATTCCACAACAGTAAAAAAGCCGGAAGATGATGGGATATTCATTTACCATCCTGAAATCAGCAGGATTTCCAGAATGTGGTATATATGTATCGATTACCTGGAATAATTCATGGAGTTCTGTTTTATCCAATATGTGGATGACAGGATGGTCCTTTCCTACATTGATTATGGGTATATCGCACAGAATACCATGAGATGTCAGGTAAATAGCAAGACTCCTGGCAGCTCCAACCCTGCTGTTCTGACTGCTTCTGCTTTCTCCTGGAAGTGCACATAACCAGTTTTCCAAGCGAGAATATGTCAGACAAGCATCATGAAAATCATTATTCAGCCAGTATTGATCTAATCTGAAAAGCTGATAACTTTTACCTTCATAAATAAACCCAAGTGCGCGTTTTTCTGAGAGAAAGTCTCTAATATAAGGAGCGAGGGCACTTTGATAAGGATATTCTTTATAAGTTTTCATAGTGACCTTCTTCCATTAATAAATCTGTCTCTGTAAGTGAAAGAGGACACAAACGCATATTTTTCTCATCAAACTGGAGATAATGACGCAGAGTCTGTGTATCCTTATGACCGAGGAGATCTGCAATTCCCTGCTTTTTTGTCCCATTTTTAAGCCGATCTGTAGCGTACGTTTTTCGAGTAACATGAAACGCAGAACCATAAACTTTTCGATCAGGGAGAAATCTTTTGAGAGTTTGAGTACACGCCGATTTGGAAAGAGGATCATACGGAATCCGGTTTTTTACAAAAAGATAATCACTAGTGGTTCTTTTGTTTGGCCTTGCGTCTTTTATATATAAATATATCGAATTTCCAACCTCCGTAGGAAGCGGCAGAATGAGTTCATTACCTGTTTTTTTCTGAACAACCCGTAAAGTCTGTTTATTCCAATCAATATCTCTCAAACGGATCTTTACGACATCACAAGCCCTTAATCCCATCTTCAGCCCCAGCATCATGATAGCTTTGTCACGAAGTTCTATAGGAAAAGTGTTATCAGCTTTAAACTTAATATCAATTAAATTCTTCTCCTCTTGCGTTAATACTACAACTATCTTTTCTTTTTGAGCTGCTGTTGCCATTAATCCTTGGTGGATCCCGTAAGGCAGAATTTCTTTACGTTCTAGAAACTTAATAAATTTTCGGATTTTTATGTTATAAGCATTTTTACCGTAAGTAGTCTGATGCTTATCAGAAAGGTTAAAATCCTTCAAAATATCTGTATTGAGTTCTGAAAAATCAGTCAATCCCCTACCTATCAGATATATGCAGAACCTTGTAATGGAAGCACGAATCATATCCAATGTTGATTTTTTCCAACATTCTCTTGTTTTTAATTCCAGGTACTCGTATAGTTCAGTTTTACACCATGTAGGGAGACTATCGCACAACAGTTCTTTTTCACTGAAAATGGGTTGAAGTACAAATTTTCCTTCCTGCAAATACAAGTCAAATAATCTTAGTACCCTACGAGCTTGTTTCCAAACACCCTGACCACCTGCCAACTTGTAATGTTCAAGCCATACATTAGCGATAGCCTTTTGATAGCCTAAATTATTCATCTCAAGAAAAAGGAGAAGGTTATAAAGTGTGAATTTAGCAACCTTGCATGGTGTTTTGCTATACCCGGCTTTCCTAAAGTTCTGCAAAAAATCTGGGATAAACCCGGCAAATCTTTCTGCAGAAAAATTCTGACTTTCTAATCTTATTTTCTGTAAAAAAGCAATCTGGCTCTTTGTGAAATCCTGGATATGAAAAATTTGACCATGCATTCTGAAGTAGGGATACCAACCCAGACCATAGGGACACAATCCTTTATCAGCCATAAACAGAAGGATATCGCCAATAGCATATATATATCGTACATAACAACTATTCGAACGGTGTCCATCTGTCTGACAGTATGATTCAAGAAATTCAAATGAAATATCAGATGGTGCAGTTATACCATCCTGTTGTATACGATAAAGAAATCTCGCTACACAGTTTCTCACACTATTGGAAGATGAACGGGTTTGTTCCAATGTGTTCATAAATTCATAAAGCAAGTTATTCCATGGCGCAAAGAGTTTTTCAGAATAGGGGACAGATCTAGGATATGCATTTGCTGGTTGGACTGAACCATTACAAAAAATGTCGGACAACCGAAACAATGTAATCAGGTAACTTCTTGTACGTGCTTTGTTTTCATTACACCAATACATAGCGTTTTCAGGAGAATATTGGATACCCTTCTCTAGAAGATAATCTCGTAATTCAGTAAGACAAGAGTTCATAGAATGACAGACAGAAGATCCTGCACCATGAGCTTTCATATAGTCAGCAAGTACTTTACTATGGTGATGATAATCATGAAGCCAATTTTGGGCTTCCGGCAAGTCCAAAGGTAAAGGAATATCATAAAAGCGGATTGTTTTCGATCTAGCCATATTACGTAACTTCCATACTCTTATGAAACAATTGTATCGTAATATGAGATTATTATGCGCACATTTTCTGTGAGGAACCGCTATTTATAAGGTTTTTCA
>CAMHMG010000268.1 GCA_946186175.1 uncultured Clostridia bacterium
AGAAGTAAAGTAAAAACAGAGTTTCGCAATTACCTATCTAAATAATAATTATAATAAGGAGGTATATCTATAATGAAACTTTTATTTTATGCAGCCAAAATCTACGATAAGAAATCTTTCAATCCGCTCCTGGAAAAGTACAATGAAGTTGAGATTGATTATATCGATCATGAGCTTGAACCCATAACTGCGGCCTTAGCTAAGGGTTATGATGCGGTGTGTGCGTTCGTGAGTGCTGATGTAGGTGCAAGGACATTAGAAATTCTTAAGGAAAATGGTGTCGGAATTGTACTGATGCGCTGCGCTGGTTTTAATAATGTTGATGTTGAGAAGGCTAAGGAATTAGGTATCATAGTGAAACGTGTACCCGGTTATTCTCCGGAATCAGTAGCGGAGCTTGCAATGGCATTAGCTCTTGCTGTTAACAGAAGACTTTACAAGGCTTATAACAAGGTTCGTGAAAACGACTATACATTAAAAGGTCTTCGTGGAGTTAATTTTTATCAGAAAACTGCAGGTATTGTCGGAACCGGTAAGATTGGTGCTGCAATGTGCAGAATCTGTCGCGGATTTGGCATGCGTGTAATAGCATATGATGTATATGAGAATCCGGATCTTAAAGATTTTGTTGAATATGTATCATTAGATGAGCTGTTGTCTCAGAGTGACCTAATATCATTACACTGTCCGTTAATGGATTTTACTTACCATATGATAAATATTGAGAGTATCAAGAAAATGAAGGATGGTGTAATTCTTGTAAATACATCACGTGGTGCACTTGTAGATACCAATGAGCTGATTGAAGGAATTCGATTGAACAAGTTCCTTGGAATCGGTCTTGATGTGTATGAAGAGGAGACCGGCAATGTTTATGAAGATCGTTCAGATGATATAATGGAGCACTCTGTAACTGCAAGACTTCTGGCATTTCCAAATGTAATGATCACTTCTCATCAGGGCTTCTATACATTAGAGGCATTGGCATCTATAGCAGATACAACTCTCTTCAATCTTATGGAGGCGAAAGAGGGAAGAAAAGATGGTAATGATGTTGCATAAGCATTAGAATTAAAAGCTTTGTCGAATTATGAAAAATCATGATGAAATATGAAAAAAACAGTTGATTTTTTGACATTTCTACAGTATAATAGACTCATGGTATAGTCTCTAATTTTATGAGAAGTCTATACGCGAAGATATATGGATTTATATCATAATCAATTATTAAGGAAGGTATGATACCATGGAAATCACTGGAATCGGAATGTCAACAACTGTATTATCGAATGCGAACACCAATTCGGCAGTTGGTATTGCGTTGCTTGACAAGGCGTTGGAAGCTGACCAGATGAATGGTGATGCTTTGACTAAGATGTTAGAGCGTTCGGTCAATCCAATGCTGGGTCAGAATATTGATATTCGTCTATAGGACTGGTGTCTGATTTTGATGACCTTGATTCGGAGGATTTTTTGATAATTGAAACAGGTAGGTGGAAAAACACATTCAATATAAGGTTGAATGTGTTTTTTCACTTCTGTTACTCTCTTTATACAGCGGCGCTTAGCAAACCTGCCCTTATAGGCAATAGGTGAGCTTGGCATAGTCGTTTATTTTGTACAATTGACATTGAAAGTACACTTTGCTATAATTTATGTCGCTAAAGAGAGCTTTATAATCTTTACAGATTAATTTATCAGATATATTGGTTCATTTATAAGAGAGGAGAAAGCTTGTGAAAAAGAAGATTTTAATTAGAACTGCATTGTTAGCTGCAACATCGGTCGGAATACTTGTTCCTTCTGTTTCGAGCAAGGCAGATGTGTTAGATGAATCTACGGTGAGTATTACATATGCTCTTAATCAATATGTTGAAAGTCTTAATTTGGTGGGTGCCAATGAAGAAGAGGAAAGTGAGCAGCCGGTTGAAGAGACTCCAAGCTGCAGATATCCTGAATTTGAGGGGAAATGTCTTGCGTATGTTGATGAGGCAGTTAATGTAAGAGAAGAACCCGATGAGGAATCAGAGAGAGTAGGTAGTCTCCCGATACATGGAATTGCATTAGTTGTAGAGAAAGGTGATACATGGACTAAGATCGAGTCGGGAATAACAATGGGATATGTTCGTAATGATTTCCTGCTGTTTGGAGATACAGCCGGAGCTTATGCAGAGGAAACATGCCCGAAGAAAGCTAAGATCAACACTGAGACATTATATGTTAGAGCTAAGCAGGATGAGGGAAGTGATTGCCTTACTATGGTAGGAGAGGGAGAATCATATGAGGTTATTCCCGGAGACAGCGTTGATGAATGGGTGCATATTCGTGTTGACTCAGATATTGAGGGATACGTTTCAGCTGAATATGTAGATGTGTCCTATGGATTTTCTCACGCATTGTCGGTAGCGGAGGAAGAAGAGATACGTAAAGCTGAAGAAGAAGCAGAAGCAGCAAGACTTGCGGAGATGACTAGTACCAAGAGACAGGAAGTTGTTAATTATGCATTACAGTTCTTGGGCAATCCTTATGTTTATGGTGGAACCAGCTTGACTAATGGTACTGATTGCTCTGGATTTACTATGAGTGTATATGCTCATTTTGGATATGGTCTTCCGAGAACAGCAGCTCAGCAGATGGCAGGACTTACTAATGTTAGTCTTGATTCAATTCAACCGGGTGACCTGTTGTTCTACAAAGACAAGAGTGGAGGAGTCGGACATGTTACCATGTATATTGGTGGCGGACAGGTTGTTCATGCAAGTAGTTCGACTACAGGTATTATCATTTCAGGTATAGGTTATAGAACTCCTTGTGGGGCAGCAAGAATTATCTGGGATTGATAATGAAAATGATGTTATGAATAATAAGGACTTTCGATTGGATTCGAAAGTTCTTTTTTTATAAGTTCCCATTAAATAAACAATTTAACATCAAATTACAAATTATCTAAATTTTATTTTTGGCTAAAAATAATCAATTTAGTTGAAATGCACAAAAAATAATCCACATTATCCACTTTTTGAAGTGGATAATATTATGTAAAGTGATTATGAAATCCAGTTTTGCACATTTTCGGATTGACAAAAGTCCGAAAAACTGACTTATACACAAAGTTATCCACATTATCCACATTTTAAGACGAGTTTATGGCTCGTAAAATACAAAAAAATAAAACATATGTTTTGATAAAAATGACGAAAAAAAACTTAGATTCAAAAAATATTGACAAATTAAATGTCGAAAAAAAGGAGAAAACTTGATGAAATGACTGATAATTAACCGTCATTTACTGAAAAATCTAAAAAGTAAATAAAAAAAGTTATACATTGAAAAAAACACAATATATGGTATAATAGAAACACAGTTGGTTTATACAAAGAGTGCATACAATGCGATACCAAGCTCTTTGTGGGAGATGGGGTGAAAGACCGACTGTAATATGACGAGAAGGAGTTGACAGACATGAAGTACATAATTAGTGGTAAGAACATTGAGGTTACAGATGGATTAAGATCTGCAGTGTATGAGAAATTAGACAGACTGGAAAAATATTTTAATGAGGATACAGAAGTTCAGGTGACATTTTCTGTTGAAAAAGACCGTCAGAAGATGGAGGTAACGATTCCTATCAAAGGTAATATCATCCGCGCAGAACAGGTGAGTGATGATATGTATGTATCAATAGATCTTGTTACAGAAGTTATAGAACGCCAGATTTCAAGACATAAGAAGAAATTGGTTGACCAGGCACAGAGTGCCGCATTTTTCCAGAAGTCTTTTATCGAAGAAGATATACCTGATGATGATGAGATAAGCATCATTCGTACTAAGAGATTTGCGGTTAAACCAATGGATCCTGAAGAGGCTTGTGTTCAGATGGATCTTCTCGGACATAATTTCTTTGTGTTCCGCAATTCAGAGACGGATGAGGTTAATGTTGTATATAAGAGAAAAGGTAATACATACGGATTGATTGAGCCGGAATGTTGAGCAGGGTAGTTGTGAATGCACACACAGAGCCGACAGGTGATGTATTTTAATAGGAATTTTATACATTTTTTAGTAAGAGGGTTGCTGATTGTATAGGGCTGTTTCATAATCCGTAAGATAAAACTTAATAGATTCCTTTTAAAAGC
>CAMHMG010000269.1 GCA_946186175.1 uncultured Clostridia bacterium
AGAAGGTAGAGCAGAGGAAAAAGAAGCTAATATATGTAAGCTTGCAGCCTCTTATATGAAACAGGATTCATCCCTGACTGAAGATAAAGCTATTGAGATGGCAAGGGCAATATTGGATTAAAGAGTTATAAAATAAGAGTATAATAATGATGATGTTTGGTGTGTCAGTTCATGCATTTGGACTGGCACATCGATGTATTGAGGGTTATCCAGTAGTTGTATTTTTAAACGTCTGCACTTGACAAACAGACCCTAATGGTTCGCTGCAAGTCGAAGTTTCTACGTCCTGCGGACTTGAACCTTCGAGTAGCTATCATATGGGCAGTTCTAATGTCTCGTGCCTCGACAAGAACTGCTCCAAACTGTTGAGTGCTGACGGAGAGGGGAATTTGTTATATCATTAAGCATGAGGTTAATTTACGTAATAAAAGAAAGGTGGATTATATATGAAAGCATATGTTTTAAAAGTAACCATTAAGAATACACATCCTCCAATTTGGAGAAGAATTGTTGTTCCGGCGGGGATTAGTTTTTCACAGTTGAATCTGATATTAAATACTGCGATAGGATGGTGTGGATATCACCTTAGCTCGTATGAATTTAAAAACTATTATGTGAATATTGTGGACGATCCCGATGAATTTGGATTCGGATGGGGTCCTAATGAATATATTGATGCTGCTAATACCTGCATTGATGATTATTTGGATGACGAAGATATTAAGTCTTTTACATATACTTATGATTTTGGGGATGATTGGACTCATACCGTACAGATAGAGAAAAGGTTAGATGATTATTCGGGTCCGTGTCCAACTGTTACAAAGTACAAAGGAGATACACCATGGGAAGATTGCGGAGGCGTATGGGGATTTTATAATTACCTTGAAATACTGAATAATCCTCAGCATGAAGAGTTTAATGAAATAAATGAATGGACGGGTGGTGAACTTCCGGAATACGACATGGAATTTGTAAATGATGAATTATCTGGAATTATTATGTCGAAAGAAAAGCATCCACCTATGTCTACGAATGAAGTTTATGATGCATATTTTAAAGAAAAAAAGTTATACACTATCGAGTTTGATATGATGAATGATGGTTTTATGCCTTATGATACAGATGACTACAACATTTATTCAGAGATGATAGAAGAATTTAGTGAGGCTGATGAAAGGATAGCAGACATTTTATCCAAGAAAAGTATCAATGAAGAAGAAAAGTATGAAATCCATAATATTTTATTTAATTCAAATATGAACACAATTCTGGCTATGATGATAAATGATAAATTATCTCAAAAGATTATAGAGATTATGGGAGAAGAAAAAGCAGTATCTTTTATGGAAGAGGTGAATAACAGTACCATCAATGATATGAATAGAATGATTGAAATTATTATGAGTGGAGACGATTGACGTGATTCTGGCATTATGAGTGAGGCGATTTTTCGTGTCTACTTTTCTTGACTGGTACAAAATGGTTAAGCAACAGACTGATAATGGTCATTGGAAATGTATGATAGATGAAATTATGGTCATTAAAAATGTGAAATATAAAGGAAAATGGTCATTGAAAATGTTGACGTGAGTATAAAACTCTTTTATAATTATATACTAATAGAGACAATTGCGTAGAATTATGAGGAGTGTAGAATATGGAACGTTTATTAATGAATGATTTGCTTAAGTGGAAAAAAAAGAAAAACAGAAAACCTTTGGTAATTCATGGCGCACGTCAGGTTGGGAAGACATGGTTGATGAAAGAGTTCGGAAGATTACATTTTGATACTTGCGTATATATATCATTTGATAATAATCCGCGTATGAAAAATGTTTTTGAGCAGGACTATGACATTAATCGAATAATTTCTGCCCTTAGAATTGAACATGGTTCAGCATTTACAGCTGAAGGTACGCTACTGATTTTTGATGAGATACAAGAAGTTCCCAGAGCCATGACTGCATTAAAATATTTTTGTGAAAATGCACCCGAATATTACATTATAGCTGCGGGATCGTTATTGGGTATGGCATTACATGAGGGTATGTCGTTTCCGGTAGGTAAGGTGGATTTTTTACATTTGTATCCGCTGAATTATTATGAGTATTTATTAGCATTTGGTGAGAATGAACTGGCAGAACTGATAAAGCAGAAAGATTATAGTTTGATTAACGACTTTAGCAGCAGGTATGTTGATTATTTGAAAAAATACTACTATGTAGGCGGTATGCCTGAAGCAGTAAAGTGTTACCTAGATACTGATGATGTAAAAGAAGTTAGAAAAGTTCAGAAGAATTTGCTTTTGTATTATGAAAATGATTTCTCAAAGCATGCACCAAAGGAGCAGATTCCACGAATACAGATGGTTTGGAATTCCATTCCGGCGCAGTTGGCCAAGGAGAATAGAAAATTTATTTATGGGATTGTAAGGGAAGGTTCACGAGCAAAAGATTATGAGATTGCGATACAATGGCTTTCGGATTATGGATTGATCAATAGGAGTATGAGGATCAAAAAGCCGGGAATGCCTTTGATATCATATATGGATCAGGGCAGTTTTAAGATGTATATGATAGATGTGGGACTTCTTGCTGCTAAAGGAAATATGTCAGCGAAAACGATTATTGAGGGAAATGCGATATTTGAAGAGTTTAAGGGAGCGTTAACAGAACAGTTTATAGCACAGGAATTATCAGCCCAAAATATAGAATTATATTATTATTCAACGGAAAACTCCTCCGGTGAGATTGATTTTGTTTTGCAAAAAGATGAATTTTGTATTCCGGTGGAGGTTAAGGCGACTGAGAATTTAAAAGCGCAAAGTCTTAAGGCATATTGTAGAAAATATGAGCCGGAGATTGCAATTCGAACATCAATGTCCAATTATAGGAAAGAAGAATGGATGGTTAATGTTCCGCTGTATCTATTCTCTGAATATGTTGCCGGATAAATAAAAGAGCTTTGACAGGGTTGCTTTCTGCATTACAATCTATGCCGGTCGAGGAAATTAATGCTGGAGAGAATGATAATATTGATCAGATGCTGATGGAACGTCATTTGTCGAAGAAAGCACGTAGAAGCAGTAAAAAGAATCATATTAAAGGTCCAAAAAAAAGAACAGAGGAAGATGATATCAACTTTAGACAAAGCTTTGAGAAGATGATCATGGAAGCTCAAGGCATGGAAAGAGTGAATTGACTTTGGAAACATAGTTCTTGCAGGGAGGATTTATATTGCAGTATTTAATTAGTGATATTCATGGTGATTTGAAGGGATTCAAGAAACTGTTGGGGTATATTGTTAATAATGCTGATGGAAGTATCAATGTTGTTAAGTCGATAGAAGAAGGATACAGAAAAGATCCCTTCAAATATATGTGTTCGGGAGATATACATTGGATGCCAACAAACAATCTTGATCATTTTATGATAGTTGGACATGTGCCGTGCGTATATCTTGAAGGAGAGTCCTATAGGATATTGCGAAGAAAAAGATATATGTGCATAGATTCCGGAGCGGACCCGGGATGCAGGAATCTTGGAGGAAGACTCTCTATGTATTGTGTTGAGACAGATGAGGAGTTTTATGCATAGAACTAAAAGGAGGCCCACCATGAACCTACCGCTATCCGATGAATTAGAGGTTCAATATCTAAGCTGGTTGTTTGACAACACAAGTGAATGTTACAAGTTCTTTTAGCTTCAGGCAATTGTGACAAAGGTATTGGAAAGTAAGAATACAATTTGTGGTATGACAGAAATCATTTAACGTAACAAAGCAACTTGTTCAATTGGACTATCCGTCCAATGACAATAACCTATATAAGCGCTAATATTTTATAATAAACATTTATTATAGGAGGCGCTTATGACCAGAGGAAAGATTATTTATCTTGACAATAACGGAAATGCTTATAGTACCATTGAGTTTAATGGAGATATGTATCCGGATGGGAATGCAAGTGAAGTAATTGAAAGATTTGAAGAAGGATACTTTAAAAATTATTATACTTACGAGAGATTTGTAGAGAGATTCAATAAAAGACATTATAGGTATGGAGAAGAATTGATAGCTCCATTCTATTACAAAGACAATGTAATACATGTTACAGAGAATTT
>CAMHMG010000270.1 GCA_946186175.1 uncultured Clostridia bacterium
CTTAGAAAATCTTATATACGGACAATTAAGACAACAAAATATACCGAAGTATATCGAAAGACGGCGTCCCTAAAACGAAACTAAAACATCCCTACAAACCCGAATTTATTGAGAATTGTATATCTGGGGGACCTCTTCAACAACATCTTGTATCTTAGATTGTATACAATTCTGACAATTTGCAAATCATTGATTTTTAAGGCTTTTGAGCGCTCCCATAATTTTCCATTCTATAATTTATGTACTTGAAAAAATACAATAATCGGACAATTAACCGTTGACGTGTATACAATTTGAAACTATAATGAAAGCATGAGGAGATTACCGAGCGGAATTTACCTGGTGATCATCATACATTATTTATATCAAAGGAGGATTTTTTTATCATGATGAAATCGGAAGCATGGAATGGTTTTAACGGCGGAAATTGGGAGAGATTTATCGACGTTCGTGACTTTATCCAGAAGAACTACACTCCATATGAAGGAGATGACGCTTTCTTAACAGGTCCTACACAGAATACTAAGGATCTTTGGGCTCAGGTTATGGATCTTACTAAGAAGGAGAAAGAAGCAGGCGGAGTGCTTGATATGGATACTAAGGTTGTATCTACTCTTACTTCACACGGTGCAGGATATCTTGACAAGGACAAAGAGACAATCGTTGGTTTCCAGACAGACGCTCCTTTCAAGAGAGGTATGAACGTATACGGCGGACTTCGTATGGCTATGAAGGCATGCGAGGATAACGGATACAAAGTAGATGATGAAATCGTAGAGTTCTTCTCTAAGCACAGAAAGACACACAATGAAGGTGTATTCGATGTATATGATGCAGAGATCAGAAGATGCCGTACAAACCATATCGTAACCGGACTTCCGGATGCTTACGGACGCGGACGTATCATCGGCGACTACAGAAGAGTAGCTCTTTATGGTACAGATTATCTTATTGAAGATAAGATGGCACAGAAGGAATCATTTGGAACTGTTTACACTGATGATGTAATCAGAGGCAAGGAAGAGATCGCAGAGCAGATCAAAGCTCTTAAAGAATTAACCAAGATGGCAAGCTTCTACGGCTTCGATATTTCTAAGCCGGCTACAAACGTACAGGAAGCTATTCAGTGGACATACTTCGGATATCTCGGAGCAGTTAAGGAGCAGAACGGTGCTGCAATGTCACTTGGACGTACAGCTACATTCTTAGACTGCTATGCTGAGAGAGATCTTGCAGCAGGCAAATTCACAGAGGAGCAGATTCAGGAGTTCGTTGATCATTTCGTAATGAAGCTTCGTTGCGTTAAGTTCGCTCGTACACCTGAGTACAATCAGATCTTCGCTGGTGACCCTGTTTGGGTAACAGAGTCATTAGGTGGTATGGGTGTTGACGGACGTACACTCGTTTCTAAGATGAGCTTCCGTTACCTCAATACTCTTAACAACTTAGGTACAGCTCCAGAGCCTAACCTTACAGTTCTTTGGTCAACTCGTCTTCCACTTGGTTGGAAACAGTTCTGTGCTAAGATGTCAATCAAGTCATCTTCTATCCAGTATGAGAATGATGATATGATGAGACCTCTTCACGGTGATGACTACGGAATCGCTTGTTGCGTATCTTCAATGGTAATCGGTAAAGAGATGCAGTTCTTCGGAGCTCGTGCTAACCTTGCTAAATGTCTCCTTTACGCTATCAACGGTGGTGTTGATGAGTGTACAGGCGTACAGGTTGGTCCTAAGTACCGTCCTGTAGAGGGTGACGTTCTTGATTATGATGACGTAATGGCTAAGTTTGATGATATGATGGAATGGCTTGCTAAGGTTTATGTAAGTGCTTTAAACATCATTCACTATATGCATGATAAGTATGCTTATGAGAGAATCCAGATGGCATTACATGACAGAGATGTTAAGAGATACTTCGCAACAGGTGTTGCAGGTCTTTCAATCGTAGCTGACTCATTATCAGCAATCAAATATGCTAAGGTTAAACCAATTCGTAACGAGCAGGGTATTGTAGTAAGCTATGAGACAGAGGGCGAGTTCCCTAAGTATGGTAACAACGATGATCGTGTTGATGAGATCGCTACTTCAATCGTTACAACATTCATGGATAAGATCAGAAAACAGCACGTTTACAGAAACGGTGTTCCTACACAGTCAATCCTTACAATTACATCTAACGTAACATACGGTAAGAATACAGGTGATACACCTTGTGGACGTAAGCATGGTGCACCATTCGCACCTGGTGCTAACCCACTTCACAAGAGAGATACTCACGGTGCAATAGCTTCACTTGCATCAGTTGCTAAGATTCCTTTCAAGGATGCACAGGATGGTATTTCTAATACATTCTCAATCATCCCTGGAGCTCTTGGTAAAGAGGATCAGGTATTTGCAGGAGATATCGATATCGATCTCAGCAAATAATCAGTTATTAATTAACAATTAGATTTTATATGGGTACGGGCGACTGTTTATACAGTCTCCCGGGCCATACTACTTATGTTTAACAGAAACCGTCAAAGTAATCTACTCATACAGAACTTGATGTATAGGTTTGTTAATAGCATAACCAATGATCCGTGGAGGTGTATAATGGAAGAAAAGAATCAGGTAGATGACATTGTTTCAATGTTAGATAATATGATGGGCAGCGGTCACGGACATGTGAATGTTTCTGTGGACGATACTGTAGCCGCAGGAGAGAAATCCGAAGTAACTCTCGGATGTACAGATTGTGCAAAAGGCGATCTTGCCTGCAGCGTTCCTACTCTCATGGAGGGTATGGATGAGGAATTACATGAAGACTAAGCGCATAGCTTAATTCAATTTCATGATTCAATAATAAAAAAATAACAATATCTTTTAATAATAATTATATAAGGAGGAATATTTAAATGGCAGCAACAAATACTCAGCAGATCGATAACTTAGTTAATATGTTAGATGGTTATGTAGCAGAGGGTGGATATCACCTTAATGTTAACGTTCTTAACCGTGACACCTTATTAGATGCTCAGGCTCATCCTGAGAACTATCCTCAGCTCACAATCCGTGTTTCAGGATATGCTGTTAACTTCATCAAGCTTACACCAGAGCAGCAGGCTGACGTTATCTCAAGAACATTCCATGAGTCTATGTAATCTCTTGTAATATAACAAAATTTTAAATTTAAATTTACAAACAGGCAAGGACCTTGTCCTTGCCTGTTCTATACTATGGAGTTCTTAGAAACGAGGTGACTTAAGTGATCGGACATATACACTCAATCGAGACCTGCGGTACTGTCGACGGTCCCGGAATGCGATTTGTAGTTTTCTTCAAAGGCTGTCCAATGCGCTGTAAGTACTGCCATAATCCCGACACATGGGAACCGGGCGGTGGCGAGGAGCATACCGTTGAAGATCTACTCGCTCAATATGAAACCCTTAAACCTTTTTACAAAAATGGTGGTATCACCGCAACCGGTGGCGAACCTTTAATGCAGATGGATTTTCTTATCGAGCTTTTTGAGGAAGCTAAGAAAAAAGACATTCATACATGCCTTGATACCTCCGGTGTTATTTTCCATAGAGATAATCCGGAACTTTTAGCTAAGTTTGATCGTCTTATGAAAGTAACCGACCTGGTTATGCTGGATATCAAACACATTGATCCGGACGAACATTTAGAGCTTTGTAAGCAGCCTAACGATAATATATTAGACTTTGCTAAATATATTGATGAAAAAGGTGTTGATATCTGGATTCGCCACGTATTGGTTAAAGATATAACCTATATCGACAAATATCTTGATGCAGTCGGATACTTCATAGGTGGATTAAAGCATTTAAAAGCTTTAGATGTTCTCCCTTACCATAGCATGGGAGAAACAAAATATGAGAATCTTGGCATGGAATATCCACTTAAGGGAATGGAGCCTTTGACAAATAACGATGCTATTGAAGCAAAGAAAGTTATTATCGAAGGTATTAAGAGAAGACGCGTCGAGGATTCAGAATAGTATATTGATAGTTTTACCATTTACAATTTATCCCAAACGCAAGTTTATTTTGTATAATCGAGTAGGGGAGATTTTCTCTCCCCTCTCACACCACCGTACGTGCCGTTCGG
>CAMHMG010000271.1 GCA_946186175.1 uncultured Clostridia bacterium
TTAGCAGGCTCCTTGCCTTCCTCGTGACCATCTATAAGCAAACCCTTATCATCACTTATTCCGAAAGCCTTAGCACCTGAATTCATCGCCTTAATAATTGTTTCATCACTATTACTATTAGTAAATGTGAACTTACCATTGTCATAAGCTGCTGTGAGTCCGGTACCTTCGAGCTGTCTGTTAACCTCTGAAGTCAGATCATCAACAGTAGCATCCTCGCCAAGAGAAGCTAAATCAAGAGTAATCGTCTTTGGCTCCCCTAAGGACTCTACCCCTGCATTAGTAACCTGAAATTGCGCTCCATTAAGTGAATTGAGCAGCTTATTACCATCTGCATCTGTAAGCTCCGAAAGCTTAACATCACTGCCTGCAGCAGTATAGCTTGTAGAAGTAACAGTGTTCTTATTGATCTGCTTACCTGTCCACATCTGGGCACTGGCAGTTCCTGTCACCTTAACCTTATGGTTGCCGTTAACTGCGTTATTGCCGGCAGATATCTTAATACCTGACAGTTCTCCGCTTACAGACTTAGCCTTGTAAGTTCCTGTAGTCTTAAATGTAGATAACGCACCCTTATAGAAGTTGGTAAGCTTAGTATTAAGATCAGACCATGCTGCCTTCTTCCACTCCGCCTTCGTCTGAGACTTCTTGGCATTATCAACCTTCTTCTGGTATGCTTCAGACAACTGGGATATTAAGCTCTGTGTATCCATGCCGGACGCAAGCCCTGTCATTCTTACTCCTGCCATATTATCCCTCCTTATCTCTTCTCATCTACTAATATACCTGCAAGTTCCAAAGTCTTCGCGATCATATCAAGCGTCTTCTCCGGCGGTATCTCTCTAATTACTTTATCGGTCTCTTTGTCCTTAACCGTTATAGAGATACGGTGAGTTTTTTCATGATATTTGAATGAACATTCTGTCTGTGTAGGAGCAATCTTCTTGTTGATCTCCGAAATGGCATCCTTAACCTTCTCAGCAGACACCTCTTGAAGTTCCTTGCCCTCATCTTTCTTGTTAGGATCTCTCTTATAAGGATCCTTCTCGTCCCCATCTCTTTTCTGATCATAGTTATCACGTCTGGCAGATACATTAATCGCTGCTTGTTGGGAACTGTCCTGCGGTATAGCTGCATTACTCTCTACAGCTACCGGTTCAGCCCGCCTTACTGGTTGGCTTGTTTGCTGTGAGCTCATCACAGTACTCTTGATTCCTTCAATTGCCATAACTCTTCACCTCCATGTGAAATTACTTCAAATCCCTTAAAAGTGCAACTGTACTTCAAAGGAATCCACTGCTCAGACAAATGTATGAGCATAATTAACGTGTGTAAATAAGTCTATAAAGATACTTCAAGTTATATATCGACCTATTCATCATATTATTTTATACCTATTTGTACAATTTTTCAATATTTTTTGGGATTTTATCAGATAATTTTAACGAAAAAATAATAGTCCCCAACATATAGAAACATTGGGGACAATACTATCAATATATGCTATTTGAAAAGATTCTTAAGATTAGCTGTAACAGCATCTGACGCTGCCTCCTTGTTAGATTCTTTGATCTGCTGATATACTTCCTCTCTATACACAGGAATTGACTTAGGCGCTTTGATACCAATCTTCACCTGTTCACCCTTAACCTCAAGAATTGTCACCTCAATATCATTACCGATAATTATAGACTCATTAGCCTTTCTTGATAATGCCAACATATTATTCACCCGCTTCCTTCTTCATCTTCTGAACGGATTCATAAACGTTAAATTTAACAGGATAATCCGCATTATCTACGATTAACTGAACTCCCTTATTAGTCTTTGAGTTAATAATAATAGGAGCCTTCAAATTGGCAGTAACCTTGGTCATATCAGAAGGAACAGTCATAACCAGAAGACAAAGGAGATCCTCATCTGCCGGATTACCGAGCGGCTTAAGAAGCTCGTCCTCTATCATAGGTGAATAATCTTTAACAATAGCTAACGGATCAACAACCGGAAGTGCAAGTGTTGATTCCTCCAAAGACTGTAACCAGCTTATCTTACTCTCACTGTCGTCATCAACATCATATATGATTGCAAACTTTCTATAATCCTCAAATCCGATTATTCCATTAGGGAACTCAAGAACTTTTGCATCATCAATATCAACCTCACCAAAAAACTTAGTATTAACTACCATACATCCCTCTCCTCTCGCGCATGTTGTTATATCTTAGTAGATTCATATACTGCCACAACCCCCATATTGAATTATCGTGACAATATCATCTTTCGAACTTGATATATAATATTATAATCTCAAAGCGCACATTTTACAAGTACGAATATCAGATGTAATCAAGCAACGTCTTTTTAATTACACTACTTGTAGTCGCAAGAGCAGATTCATATACAAGTTCTGACTGATACATATTGATTGCAGCCTCTTCTGTCTCAACATCTTCATTAGATGACTTTAATTCTTTGAAGTTTGCCAACTGCTCGGTCACACGAGTCTCAATGAGCTCTAACTTTGAGTATGTTGTACCTACCTTGGCCTGAACAGCGCTGACATCCTCCATGAAATTCTGGAAATTAGTCATATTATTGCCAAACAGTTTCTGCATATTCTCACGTTTCTGAGCAAGTTCAATATCTGCCGACTCAAGCATTTTATTAATTCTATCTACCTTTGCACTGTCATCTTTATATTTAGGACTATCAAGCATTCCCTTTAATTTGGTTATTGTATCCTCGATATCTAACACAGCCTGTACCGAGCTTGTAAGGTCGTCTATTTTATTACCCATGTCATGAAGAATGAAATCTTTACCCTGAGCATTAACCGTTATATACTGACTGAAATTAACCTCATACTTGATTTCCTGACCCACATCATCCATGGTAAATTCAGTTTCTTTGGTAGTACCATCAGCATTAGTCTTAATCTGTTTACAGTTAAAATACATCTCCGGGCGAAGATCTCCAACCTCAAATTCTGATTTGTTATACTTCACAGATATAGTCTCAGCGCCTCTGACCTTATTATATATTTCATCGCCAAATACTAATTCACCCGTCTCGGGAATATAATTGATCTCCCCCGGCATTACTTTATAATAATTCTCTCTGTCTTCAATCTTTCTGATCGTAGGATTATATCCCTGACCTGTCTCATCTCCCGGATTCTTCACAAAAACAGAAATCTTATTATCTTCAAGATCATCGTATGCAAGTCTTATGCAATGTACAGATGATGCCTCAGGTTTCTTGAATTCCTCTGTCCCATTAGCAATATCTTCTAATTTCCCATCATTAAGCTCATTCACCACTACACTTTTGGTATAGAATTTCTCAGGACTTATATCTTCCTCGATCTCATATGACAATCCCTTCTTCGAAGCCTCATCCTGAAATATCAGATTAGTCTCTGTCTTATAACCTGAAAAAAGATATCTTCCGGCATAGGTAGTACCGCCTTCACGATATATTGCATCCTTAAGCTCTTGTAATTCCTGAACAATCGTATTCCTATCCTTTGTCTGAAAGGTATCCTGCGCACCCTGCTCACAATAGTAATATACATCCTGAAGTCGATCATATACATTCTGAACGGATGTCTGGGTTGTATCAAGCCACGACATAGCATCCTTAATATTCTTATTCTTGTACTGATCTAACTGATCGACAGTTGTACGCAATTTAAGTGCTCTGATTGCAATAACCGGATCTTCTGAGGGGGCAGCTATCTTCTTACCTGTTGTAACCTGATTATTCAATTGATCCACACGCTGCATAGATTTCTGCATATTCCTAAGGGACCCACTAGTCACCATCTGATTTGTTACTCTCATATGCTCTCTCCTTATCCGACTATTCCCTTAGTCTCACTTATTCATCGTCCATCCATGTACGATCCTATATATCATTTATCGACCTCTTATCCTCTTATCTTAACCCCACAAATTCGGGTTTGTCGAGCTGTTTGTATGACGGACGCACAGTTATGATTGAAGTTATGATAGTCTTTGTTCGAAACTTATTTACGTTATGATATTGTGAACGGCTCCAGTGACAGTCATAATTGCATTCGGGACCCGTTTGCA
>CAMHMG010000272.1 GCA_946186175.1 uncultured Clostridia bacterium
TTGGTTTTTCTGTATATCATAATCAAGGCATATTTTATTAATTGTCTGGTAAACCTTTGGAACGTCTTTTTCTTTAGTATCTACCACTAAGTATGTGTTTCCGGCTTCAATAAGCATATTTATAGCTGTTTCTGCCGTCATAGGAGTATAATTTTTCTTGATTTTAGAGTTAAGAAAAGTATCTATGTCTAATTTTTTGCCATTAATATCTTTCCAATTATGTATACATACAAGAGTTCCGTCTGAAGTAAACATAAAATCTAATTCTACAACATTATTATTGTTATTGAGAGTTTGTGTAAATGCTTCTATGGAATTAGTATAACTGGTCTTATTGATTCCACCTCCAGCATGCGCTATCTTTTTACCGGTTGCCCAATTCGGAAGAGTTTTTGCATAGGAAATATTGCTGATATATAGACATAAAAATATGAAGGTTAAAATAAATATTCTTTTTTTCATTTGTAAGTACCTCTTAAAATAACAATATTTGTATTATATAACATTAAAGCTGATATTTCCAATAAAGATTAATAATTTTTTGTGTAATATATATGTAAACATTTTATTGTCGGGTTTTTAAGTCATCAAAAAGGCTATGGGTTAAGTATCCATAGCCTTTTGAAGTAAAATGATATTGATTAATCGAAGTCTAATACTCTTGCAACCGTATTTTTGTTTTTGTCTGTAAAAGTAACGGTAGCAGAGCTTGCCTCTTTACTATATTTCTTGAATTTGAAGGTGTATTTCTTACTCTTTGTGCTCTTTGTATAACTCTTGCTGCCTACTTTAAGTTTAATTTTCTTTAAGTTAGATGCCTGTGTAGTCATCACCCCGCCTTTGAGGTTGAGGCTTAATACCTTTGGAGCAAAAGTATATTTCTGTGTTTTCTTGGCTGAAAGCTTACTGTTAATTTTGATTGCTGTACTGCCGACACGTGTTAATTTGTTAGACTTAAATGTAAGCTTAATCTTATCGTTCTTGACATAAATACCATTCTTTACGGTGTTCTTAATTGTGTTGGAAGAAATGGTTTTGACAGAAGCACTGCCGGCAACATAAATACCATATTTATTGCATTTGTTAACTGTATTATTCTTGATATTGGTTGCAGTGGCTTTAGAGTTAATCTCAATTCCGTTTGTCCCGGACTGGGTTATTGTGTTTTTGGTTATTGATGATACATTTGCCACACCGCCTGTACCATATACATTTATTCCGCAACCGGTAACATTAGTTATAGTGTTTTCGGTTACTGAAGGGACACTTGCTAAAGAACAGATTTCAATACCATTTGTATGACAATCGTTTATAGTGTTTGTCTTGAGTGAATTAACACTTCCGGAATCATATACCTTAATACCGCTCTCAGTGCATGAATTGATTTTATTACTTGAAACGGTTTCGCAGCTTGCATTTGTATGTATCAATATACCGCTTTTCTGGCTGTTGCTTATTGTGTTAAGACTAACAACAGTTGCTGTTGTACCTGAACCATATACAATTATTCCCTGATTGTTTAGTTTATTAATTGTATTGTTGGTTATCTGCCCGGAGCTTGTCTCTGTTTCAATTATTCCATAGTTCGCAGTGTCAATATTATTATTGGATACAGTAAATGTCTGGCTTGCTCTTACTCTGATTCCTGCTGCGTAATTAGCTATTGTATTGCCTGTTACATTAGAATTGTCACAACCGCATAAATTGATTCCTGTATTCAATGACTTGCTTCCGGTGATTTTATTATATGAAACAGTAATATTTGTATTATGGTGACCGGCCAGCGCATGGTGATTACCGATTGCTACAGGATAATCAGAAAATGTATTGTCGTGTATGTTGATGTTATCGCAGGCAGTATCGTCTGTCTTATAAGCGGATGTCCAGGCAGAAGACCCTTCTTTGTGGGCAACATCTATTTGAACTGCTTCTGCATAGTTACCTGATGAATCTTCATAGGAAACATTACCTTCGTCATCCGTAAGTTGTGATGTCACATATCTAAAACCGGAAAATGAACAGCCGGTAATCTCGGCATTCTGAACTGCTACAAGTTCGATTAAATGATTGCCATAACAATTCTTAAAAGTAGAATTTCGAATAGTTATGTTTTTGGCATGTCCGAGATTTAACAAATTTGCAGCGCCTGTTGCAACAGAAATATTACCGCCGTCAAATGTTCCGCCCTCTATAATTATATTCTCACCATTAGTATAACCGCCTGCTGAATTAGTAGTAGTGGAATTGTAAGGAGCAATTTTTATTAGATTTTTATTGACCCCAAGTCGATTGGTTGTACCTGCAGCTACACCGGCATCTGAGTTGGAATTTCTTACTATGGTGGCACCATCTTCAAGTGATAATGTTGTGTTAGAATGTATGAAGAGGTTACCGCCGGTATAGTAAGTGCCTGCCGGAACTTTGACCAAAAGTTTATAGTCTGCTGATGCGAGATCTAAAGCATCCTGAATAGCTGCTTTATCAGTTTTGATATCTGTAGGATCAGCGCCATAATTCTGTGGTGTGATTGTGACTACACCATTAACTGCATATGGGGCAAGAATAGTGACGGTAGCAGTAGTAGCTTTTGTATTCTTTGTGGTGTCTTTTGCAGCGGTAGTGCTGTCAATAGTTGTTAATGGGACTTCTTTACCCGCAGCATCCTTGTATGTTAATTTGGCTGTGATCTCTTGTTTTTTTCCAACCAGTTTTTTAATGGTATCTACATTGGTAGTAACGGAGTACTCATTGGTTTTCAAAGTTCCAAGATTCACTGAAGATGTTTTTCCGTTTTCATAAGTGAGTGTCAAAACAAGATCATTAAGTGAAAGAACTTCGTCCTTCTTCATATATCCGTTATCTACATAGAACTTCTTGTTCTTGTCTGCAAGTGCAAGGGAAATAGATTTCAGTTTCATTGTACTTGTGGCATTAATAACTGTGACTTTGGGATTGTCAACAGAATTAATATTGATGATGTTTTCTTTTCCGGCAGCGTCTTTCTCTTTATATGAAAGAACTGCTGAAAGTTCCTGATCAGCTTGGGCTGTCTTACGTACTTCGTCAACGTTAGTCGTTATCTCGAATTTTTTACCATCGACGGTATATTCTTTTTTATCGGTTTCAAGAGCGATAGGACCGTATGTTTTGGCATCGGTCTTATACTTCTTGGTTTCATCAGTTTCATCTTTATCAAAGTAGTTGTCTGTAAATGAGCTGATATCATAAGTATATGTAAGCTCAAGATCCTCAGCATCCAATGTGTCATCTGTACTTAATACATCATTAGCTGCGTAGAAGGTGTTGTTTTTGACTGCATCTTTGAGCTTTAGTTTAACTGTTTGTTTGATTGTTTGAGATTCAAGTATGGTTACTTTAGGATTATTACCACCTTTGTTTGAAGAAATAGAGATTTGTCTTCCTTTTTTATCTTTGAATGTAAGCGTTGCTTTAAGTTCCTGGTTTTCACCGGCTTTTTTGCTAATTTCTGTCAAATTAAGATCTAAAGAGTAATCCAAATCCTCAGTCTTTTTAGGATCTATAGTTACTTTTTGTTCATTATTATCACTATCAAAATATGTTGCAGTAATAACAATATCTGAGTAATCTAATATATATTTATCAGACAGACTGCCATTGTCAGCATAAAAGGTGGCGACTGTATTAGTATTGTCAGAAGATATTGAGTCTTCCTTTAATTTTAAGATAAGCGTTTCATATTCTTTCTGTATAGTTTCAGAATCTGTATTATCATTGTTATCAGTAGTTTCAGAACCATTCGTATCTTCGTTACCGGTAGCTTCAGAACCGGTAGCTTCAGAACCGGAATTGTTTTCATTATCAATTCCTTCCGCATTAGCCTTTATTGATATTATATCCAATGGGCTTATAAGCATGGATAGAACTAATAATAAACTTATTATTCTGCGGGTTATTTGTTTTTTCTTCATTAAAATGCACTCCTTTTTTAAAACTAATCATTTGATATTATATTACATTTGAAATATATTTTCTATTACTAATAAGAAATTTTCGTGAACTTTAATTTTTTTCTGTAAG
>CAMHMG010000273.1 GCA_946186175.1 uncultured Clostridia bacterium
ACTATCGGATTAGAGGAGAATGCATATACATCTCCTGTGACAGCTAAGGTTGATGAGATTAATGTTGAACTTGGTCAGACTGTTCATAAAGGAGATGTTTTGCTTACATATGACACAGAAGATCTGGGAGATAATTTAGCCAAGGTTAAAATTCAGGCGAGGTCTGAAAGAGCAGCATCCAATGAATCGGTTGAGGCTGCTAACAAAGCAGCAGGCAAAGCGAGCACTGCAGATTCTAAGGCAAAGAAGATCAACAAGCAGGTCAAATCATTAAAGGATGATGTTGAAGAATTAAATGACGAGGTGGTAAGTAAGCAAGATGAGCTTACTGATGCACAGGAAAAGAACGCTAAGATCGAGGCTGCTAATGAAGCTGCCAAAGCAGAAGCAAAAGAGAAGTACAATGCAAAAGTTGCAGAGGCAATTGAAAAGGGCGAATCGACAGAGAATATAACAACCGAAGAGGTTAAGCAGGAAGCACTCATCGATACAAAAGCAATTCAGAACGAACTAAGAGACTTAAATAAACAGCTTAATAAGAAGACAGAAAAGCTTACAGAAAAACAGTCGGATCTGGCAGAGCAGAAATCAATCTCTTCTGCTAACAAAGAAGTGTCCGTTTCTGATAGTACAAAAGCACAGATAAGTGCTGCAAATGAGCTTTCTGAAATGAATGTCAATGATGCGCAGGAAGCATATGATGAAGGGGTTGCCGGAATCGTTGCGGAGGCAGATGGAGTTATAACTAATATTGGTGCTACAAAAGGCGCTTATGTTAATGAGACACAGACTTTATTTACATATATAGATGCAGAGCAGATTGGAGTACAGTTTACCATTTCTAAGGATAATCTTGGATCAATAGTACCCGGTCAGAAAGCGCGTGTGGTAATAGGAAGCAGACAATATGAGGGTGTTGTAGATTATGTGAGCCGTGTTGCATCACAGGAAGCGAGCATTGGAGGACAGTCTAGTACAGGAGGAAGTATTCAGGGTAAGATTTCAATCAACAATCCGGATGAGAATCTTTTCATAGGTGTATCTGCAAAGGTTTACGTCTTTGTCGGAAGGAGTGAGCAAACATTTGGTGTGCCTTACGAAGCACTTAACACAGACATAAAGGGCGACTATGTTTATGTAGTTGACAAAGATAATAAGATACAGAGAAAAGATGTTACCATAGGTATATATTCGGATGAGTATTATGAGATAACGGAAGGTATTGAAGAGGGCGACAAGGTAATAAAAAATGTCACAAAGGATATGAAACCGGGTGATGATTATATACCTGAAAATGCTGCCATGACAGGTTTGCCGGGAATGACACAGTAGTTTGTGTAGTGTGGAGAGGATTGATTATGACACAATTATTGGAATATGTGAAAATGGCGCTCAAGAATATATGGGCGAACAAAGTAAGAACGCTCCTTACCATGCTTGGTATAATTATCGGTATTTCATCGGTTATACTTATCATTTCCATTGGTAACGGTGCGACGGAGCTGATAACCTCTGAACTTGGAGATCTTGGACAAGGACAGATTGCATTTATTGTTCAGAATTATGAGGATAAGTATCTGATAACACAGGATGACCTCAAGGCCATACGTCAGATGGATGGAGTTAAGGCAGCGAGCGGTCAGGTTTTCTACGAGGGAACAACACAGACAAAAAAGGATAAATTTACCATTAATTTTATAGGGATTGATCAGGACGGATTTGAATTTCTTGAGTCTAAGTTTGTTAAGGGACGTCAATTTAACGAAAGAGAGGCTGATGACGGTAAAAAGGTTTGCGTGATCAGCGAAGAGGATGCCATGAAATTCTTTGGCTCTACAGATGTAGTGGGCATGGATATTGTGGTTACGTTATATGATAAGTTTGATGTTAACCTGACAATTATTGGTGTTACCGAATCGAAGGATGACAGCAACAAAATCACCTCGATGTTAACTAGTCCAACGGCACAGATAATAGTTCCTACTAATACATTTGGCAATGCTATCGGTTTTGATGTTGCTTCTGAGCTGGATTCATTTTATGTTCTTAAAGAAGACGATGCTGATGCCAAGAAGATTACCGATGATGTAGTTGAATATCTCGAGACTACACACCATGCAAAGGGTAAGGATGTGTATTACTTCCAGAGTTTTGATGATATAATGAAGACGGTTAATAAGGTTATCAATCTTATTACTGCATTTGTGGCATTTGTTGCGTCTGTATCGCTTGTGGTTGGCGGTATCGGTGTTATGAACATAATGCTTGTATCGGTTACAGAGAGAACAAGAGAGATAGGTATAAGAAAAGCGCTTGGAGCAAAGACGGGGTCAATAACAATTCAGTTCCTTGCGGAGTCGGCATTTATCACACTTATCGGTGGAATCTTGGGAATAATATTCGGAGTTACGGGTGGATGGATAATCGCAAAGGTTATCAGTGCGCTTGTGCCCGGTGTAAGCTTTTCTCCGGTGCTTTCAATACAGACAATTCTTCTTGCCTCACTGTTCTCTTCGGCGGTCGGAATATTCTTTGGAATCTATCCGGCAAGAAAGGCTGCGAAGTTAAGTCCTATTGAGGCGTTGAGAAGAGAGTAAGAGGTAACTGCAAAACATAAGTTTTTCTTTTCTGCTTTGTGTATATAATATAGCCCCATAACAGACACGCTTGCTACTAATGAAAATAGGCAATTGCGAAATTCATTGAAAAGTGTATATGAGTTGTGCATATTACATATAGCATCCATTGTCAGACCTTGGCGCAGTCGTTGGTACTTAATGAACACGAAGTGTGAATTTAGTACCATTACGACGGAGACAGAGCGAAAGCGTGTCTGTAATGGATCTATATAATATGCACAACTCAAGAAAGAAAAAATAGAGTTTCGCAATTACCTAACTAATGAAAAAGATAAAAGGTGAGAATATGAGGAAGATTTTGATTACAAATGATGATGGAATAAGTGCAGATGGTTTGATGAGACTTGTGAAGACTGCACTTAAGTTCGGTGAGGTGTGGGTGGTAGCGCCTGAGAGCCAGAGGAGTGCAGCTTCTCATAGTTTGACTCTTCACAGGTCGATAGATGTGTATCCGTATGATATTGGAAGCAGAGAGAAGAATGAGGTGATAAATGATGCGATGCTATCCGGTATGCTTCATGCATTTTCGTGTAGTGGGACTCCGGCAGATTGTGTAAGGGTTGGAAGTCTTAATATTATGCCGGAAAAACCTGATGTGGTTCTATCGGGTATCAATTACGGATACAATGCATGCTCCGATATTCAGTATTCCGCGACAGCGGGCGCAGCATTTGAGGGAACATTTCAAGGGTATCTCTCGATAGCGCTTTCAGAGGGTGCCGATCCGTGTCATGAAGTTACAGACGCTTATCTTGAAGAAATTCTTTCTATATTATTGGAAAAGGAGCACGTCAAAGGCCAGATATATAATGTGAATTTTCCACAGTGTAAGTTGTCTGAGTGCAAGGGCATACTCTGGAACAGACCGGTATCGGAAGGAATGTTTTTCAAAGATACATATAATAAGATGGAAGATCTGGAAAACGGAGGAGTCCGACTGATGGTGGAAGGTCATTACAATGAAGACGCCGAAGAGGGAACAGATTTCAGAGCGATAGTTGATGGATATGTATCGGTTGGCGTTGTCAATAATATAGGGTATTAAAGAGTTGAAATTATCATTATTATAATTCGATTTATTTGAAGAAGTCTCAGGTTTAAAAAGATTTATTTGTTTTATGAAAGTCTCTGTCCGATATATTTGTATCGGATAGAGACTCTTATTTTTATGGATATTTTTGTATTTAGTTCTTGACATAGGGAATCGGCTTGGCTATAATGAGTGAGCATGCGCAAAAATCGTGTGCTTTTTGTGTTACACTAAAGTAGCACATATTAAATGTATGCTGATGGTTAAAGCAGCATAACAAATATAACATACAGGAGGTGAAAAACATGCCAACATTTAACCAGTTAGTTCGTAAAGGAAGAC
>CAMHMG010000274.1 GCA_946186175.1 uncultured Clostridia bacterium
TATTCCGGTTTGCCGTGCTTGTCGAAGAATAGAACATGTTATTAAATGTAACTGTAAAAAAGCAACGCAGAGAGAATTGGTAACATATTGACAACAATGTTTGAAGTGAGTAATATACTTTATAAAAAGGCGCAGATAATGTCTGTGCCTACATTTATACGCATAAATCATATTAAAAAGATAGGAAAAAGTGAGCAGGAGGATGGATGAAAATGATAGCCAGAGAAGATGCGTTTGCATTATTAAAACAGTATAACAAGGATGCTTTTCACATTCAGCATGCATTAACCGTTGAGGAAGTTATGAAATGGTATGCAAAGGAATTAGGTTATGGTGCTGATGCAGAATATTGGGGAATAGTGGGTCTTTTACATGATATAGACTTCGAACTTTATCCTGAGGAACATTGTTTGAAGGCACCGGAACTTTTGAAAAACGGTGGGGTCAGTGATGATATTATTCATGCTGTATGTTCACATGGATATGGTATAACCGTAGGATGTGGTGCAACAATTGATGTTGAGCCGGTTCATGAGATGGAAAAGGTTCTTTTTGCTGCGGATGAGCTTACAGGACTTATAGGTGCAGCTGCGCTTATGAGACCATCAAAGAGTACCAAAGATATGGAATTGAAATCATTAAAGAAAAAGTATAAGAGTAAAGGCTTTGCTGCAGGATGCTCAAGAGAAGTGATAGAACGCGGAGCAGTTCAGCTTGGCTGGGAGCTTGATAAACTGCTTGATATGACACTTAAGGCAATGGCTGCCACAGAAGATGTACTTAATGAAAAAATGGCTGCCGAATTGTAAGGGGGTATTTTATGAAGTCAATTCTTATTAAAGATACTACTAAAGAAGAAAGAGAACAGATTATCAAGTCTTCACTTGATTGTGGTGGTGGATGTGAGAATTGTTCATCGTGTTGGATTGGAGGAGGAAGTCCTTGGGATATCTATCAGGACTATATTGATGGAAAGAGGGAGATCAGAGAAATAAATGCTGAGTATACGGAACGTTATCGGCAGGGAAGACAGATTATGTGAGGTGATGTGAGATGATGGCAGCACCTGAAATTAATAGTTCTTCTGAGGAGGATCGCCGCAAGTATATTAAAAAAATGTATCCGTGTATTGCTGATTGTGATATGTGTGGGTTATGTACAGTATTCCATGGAAAGGATCCTGAACTGGCATATGATGATTATATACTCGGAAAGCGTTCTTTTGAAGAAGTTAACAAGGAATTTGTGGTATAACAGGAATGATTATTATAGAGCAGGATTGTATTTTTATTAATCATTCCTGTTTTTTTATGTTTGTATTTGAACGTTTGCGTTTGACATACAGTGCCAAACCATTTTGTGATGACAGATGCGTGGAAATGTGGTATGTTTATTTATATTTAACAGCGCTTGTTTCAGGAAAAGGAAAAATGAAGAAAAGAACGATAATAATTGCAACAATTGTCATGGCATTTGGGTTAACTGCCTGTGGTGCGAAAAACACAAAATTTGAGCTTGATGAAAGTGAAATGCCGAAAGTTGAGGATATTAATTCAGATATTGATGTTTCCGGTTTTCAGGATGCGGCAGAATCTATCAAGAACCTTGATCTTACCAAAGATATAGGTAATGACAACGGTCAGGCAAGCTCAGAAACATCAACCGAGAAGACAACCGAGGCAGAAACTGACGTGACGGAAGACGGAGCTTCAGGAACTAATGGAGTATCAAACGAAACATCAAGTGAACCCGCAGGAGAAAAGACAGAATACAGCTTTACCGATGTTACCAGAACAGGTGATGGTCTTTATCTGGTAGCAAACGGTGGCATGAACGGTTCGACAGTTCTTTTTAAAGACAAGGACCTTAATGGATTTCTTGATTACGTCGATTCCACTGTTTTGGACGAGGGGCGTACTATCAACAGGGATCTGTTTTATGATATACTTGCCTATATGCTTGTGGACGATCAGCTTTCTGCCGATGAAAAGGTCAGGGAAAAGCATGTGATGATGGCTCTTGCTGTGGCAAACAATTTTCATGATGTAGATGTGAAGATCAAGAATTGTTACATAGATACAAATAATGCGGCAGATTATCATTATAATCTCACTGCCTATGGTGCAGAAGATACGTGGCTTGTAAATTATCAGGATTGTAAATTTTATATGCACGATGGTGCGACGGAGTATGTTACTGATATGTTCAAAGACGAATATCTGGCTGTATGGCTGATGGCAATTGAAGATTATTATGGTGTGAAGTTATAGAATTTTAAGATGTTTTGGAAGGGAAGTGAAGGAGAGTCTAATAATCATTCGTTAAATGAATACAAAAAGGTTTATTATAGTTTGAAGAATGAAAAGCCGGATTTTACTTGTAGAAATGAAGAAGATAAGAAGTTGATCGTAGAATTGATTTATTTATAGGAAGGTGCGAATATGTCGAACAATAAAGGTAACAAGCTTAGAAATATGATGATGTATCAGGTGTTTGTAAGAAACCATAGCGAGGAAGGAACATTTGAGGGAGTACTTAGAGATCTCGACAGGATTAAAGCATTAGGAACGGATATCGTCTATCTGCTGCCAATTCACCCCACAGGAGAGAAGAACAGAAAAGGAACTCTGGGATCACCATATGCAATAAGGGATTATCGGGCTGTCAATCCCGAGTATGGAACGATAGAGGATTTCAAAAAACTAGTATCGGCAATCCACGATAAAGGTATGAAGTGCATAATGGATGTTGTATATAATCATACCTCGCCTGATTCGGTGTTGTCAATAGAACACCCGGAATGGTTCTTTCATAAGGAAGATGGCTCTTTTGGAAATCGTATCGGTGACTGGACGGATGTCATAGACTTAGATTACTCCAACGAAGGATTATGGGAATATCAGATAGATACGCTTAAGTACTGGGCAGAGATTGTGGATGGTTTCAGGTGTGATGTGGCGCCGTTAGTGCCTATAGAGTTTTGGGAAAAGGCGCGAAGGGAAGTAGGGAAGGTTAATCCTGATTGCATATGGCTTGCGGAATCGGTTGAACCCGGTTTTGTAATGGGATGTCGTTCAAACAACATTGCTATGTTAAGTGACGGAGAGTTATACAGAGCCTTCGATATATGTTATGACTATGATATATATGATGATTTTGTCAATTATCTTACAGGAAGGATATGTCTTTCTACGTATCTTGAGTGTGTAAGCAGACAGGAATGGATGTATCCGGCTGATTATGTGAAACTTAGATTTTTGGAAAATCATGACAAGACCCGTGCACATTTTCTTGTGCCGGACGAGAGAGCGCTTAGGAATCTGACGGCATTCTCATTTTTCCAAAAAGGTACGGCATTCGTATATGCAGGACAGGAATTCGGTGCGGTTCATCTGCCGGGTCTCTTTGATAAGGATCTGATCAGTTTGAAACCTTGTGATGACATTGATCTGACGCCATTGATCACAAGGCTTTGTGAGATTAAGAAAGATGAGATATTCACAGATAGTGAGTATTCTGTCAAAGAAATTGCAAAAGATGTTTGTATGGCAATTCATAGAAAGGCAGACAGAATTGTATTTGGAATCTTTTCGATGAAGGGTGAGAGTGTAACTGTTAAAGTGCCTGTGAAGAATGGAACGTTTGTAAATGAGATATCCGGGGAAAATATCGAGGTGTCTAATAAGTGTATTTACTGTCAGGGCGAACCGATAATATTTTCTATTACAAGCAGTATGTATGAAAATAATTATTGAAATAAACCAAACTTAACCGAAGATAAAAAATTATAAAATAATATAAAGTGTTTATATAAAGTTGCCGATAATAATTATAGAAAGCCATTTTTGTACTGTTTACGCTATTCTGTTCAGTGAGAAAAGGATTTCGAATATGTTTACAAGGAGGTAATCGTATGTCAGGATTAAATGGAATATCTGCTTATCAGCAGGCAAGTCAGGATATGAAGGGTCAGGTGCACGCTAATGCTGCTGCTTACGGTAATGCC
>CAMHMG010000275.1 GCA_946186175.1 uncultured Clostridia bacterium
ATGGTATTATACTGATAATGCTCCAACAATTTCTCCGATTACAACCAGTGGATATGATCGTATAATTGTCTCTAAGGAATCATTTAATGATGCGCAATTATCGGCAGAAACCGGTGTAGAAACTTATACAGTAAGTGAGGCTGATAGTGAACAGAGTTTGAACATATGGTTAAAAAATAGTAAAACCAAGGCTATAACGAGTAAAGCAACTATTAGTCTAAAATATGATGGGACTAATCCGCAGTATAAGAATTATGAAGTGAAAGAATTTAATAAAGATGGTACTTCTTATTCGTCTGTTGATGGTTCGGGACTATATTTCCCTAATGTTGGAAGTGTTCTTGACTTTGGTACATATTCTAACAATACGATCAGAATTAGTATTAATTATACTGATATTTCTGAAAATACTGATATAACGTCAGGTCTTGATAAATTATATTATCGTTTGTATTCGGATACTACTTTGAATTTTGAGAGCTTTGCACCGACTTCACAGAATGTTGCTTCAAGTGATTTTGTTGAAAGTAATGGTAATTGGGTAGCTGATATTGAACTTCCTAAGGATGCTGCAAAGAAAGGCGCAATAGATATAATAGCTTATGACAAAGCGGGCAATAATTGTGGTGGAATGAGACTTAGACCCGATGGAAGAGGCGAAGATTATGAATGGCTTGTTGAAGATCTCTTGAGTGTATCTGATATGCCTACAGTATATTACAGCAATGATTCGGATAACAGAGTATTATATACAAGAGATTCAAATACCGGTGATTATTCTAAAACAAGTGATTCGGCTAAACGTTCTATTTACATTGTAACCGATGATAATGGTATATCTGAGAGAACATATTATAATCATTGTCAGGCTTCTATTGAAGTCAGTGATTCAGGATCAGGTATTAAGAGGATTGAATGGTACGATAACGGCTCGCTCGTTAAAGTTGATGATCAGAGCTGGAATATAACAGATGAGTCTCTTGTAGATGAAGATAAGAGAGAGAAGAAGGTTAATACGTCTAAGGTGACTTCAACTTATGATGTAGTTGAACAGGGTACTCATAAAATTAAAGTTCTCGTATATGATAATGCCGGAAACAGTAATGCAGATGATGCGCGAGAGATTGTATTCTCTACTGATGATGTTGATCCTGTTGTTGAAGTAACTAATAAGAATGAAAATGGTTGGACTAATTCAAGTATTATTACATTTACAGCCTATGACCCTGGCGATAATGCAAGTGGAATTGCGACGGTCAAAGTAATTAATTCTAGTGGAAATCTTTTAGATTGTGATAATCTTAAGAATGTTGGTGATGGATCATATACCGGTTCATTTGATATTAAGAATTATCCTGATGGATTCTACGGCTTGGAGGCTGTTGATAATGCAGGTAATGTATATAGAATTGGTGGCAAGGTTGATAATTATTCTAATACTGCACCGGCTCATCCTGCTGTAACATTTACTCCGGCAGATGATAATTATGATACATGGGTTAATTATCCGGAAGGAACTGATACATTAAAGTGGCATAGAACAGCAACTAAGGTAACTATATCATATCCGGGTGAAGAACTTAACGGAAGTCCGGTTGTTGATTCAAAATGTCCGGTTTCTGTATATTATAATATATATAAGGATGTAGCAGGTAAAGCTTACCACGATTCTTCATTTAATAATAAGATGAGTGATGAGGTTACGATATCGGATGATGGTATATTCTATGTTGACGCATGGGCAGAAAGTGCTTCCAGCGTTAGATGTGATGGAATAGCTAATTCTTCACATGTTGATTCGGTTAATTCCGGCGCTTATGAAGTATTGATGATAGACAAAACTGCTCCATCATTTGAGAAGTTTAGTACTACTAAAGCTGATAATGGTATAATTATAAGCTATGATATTATTGATAATGTTAGTGGCGTTGATGAAGCATCTATTGAACTATATTATAATGATGAAATTGATAATAAGACAGATGTCAAGACGGAACCTATTGATAATGGATATCGTGTATCATTTAATATAGCAAGAATAGGAGAGTATAAGCTTTCGGTTAAAGATATTGCCGGGAATACTGCAAGCACTTCTATTGTTCCGATGAGTATGAAAGTCAAATCAGTAACTAACATAACTGATACAAGTGCTCTTGTAGGTGCTAATATTTACAGCGGAACATTTGATATCAAATCAGGAACTATTTCATACAAGAAGTATTCGGAAGACGAATATAAAGAAGCTGAATCGGTATTAGTTCCGTATCCTAACAGTGATTCGAGAGACAGAGCAGTTTCAGCTAACTTAAGTGATCTTACTCCTGACACAGCTTACACCTTTAAAGTAGTTGCTACATCTGATAATGGTGAGGTACTTGAATATATTGGTTCTTTCAAGACCTTAGCGACGGATCAAAAGGGTACAACTGTACCGGGAACCGCTTATTATTCAGATAATATAGAACCTGCAAACAGAGGACCTATTACAGTAGGCATCTATGATGGTAATATGTGCATGATGGCTCAGGAAATCAATGATGGTGATGAATTCGTATTTGAAGCTGTACCAGATGGTAATTACAATATTATCGCTTCTGATGGGAAATATTCAAAGACTGTAAGATTATCAGTTGATGATGGAATGATTACATATCCTGATGGATTGATAGAGATTGAGCTTTCCGGAATTAACACCTCTGTAGAGTTAGAGGATGAGGATACTCCAAAGATTACCGTCGATAATATGGATAGTATATCAACATTGTCAAATAATAGTGCTAAGGATAAGAAAGTAATAGACGATAATGGTGTGGTTGAGTACAAATTGATTGCCAAATCTGTTAGCCCAAGTAACGCTACAGTTAAAAAAGATTTGATAGCATTAGATTCATACATAGCTAGTAATAAGTTGAATGCAACTCATTTTGCATATTATGATTTGATAATTAAGAGAACTGAGAAAGATGCAAATGGTAATGTTATTGATACGGATGATGTAACCGATATGGTTGGAGAATCTATGGGAGTATCTGTTTCTGTTCCTCTTGGTGGACACGCTAATGATGCCGGACTTAATATGGTAAGAATCCACAATGGCAGTTGTGATATCCTGCCTGATACAGATGGAGCAGGTAACAGTACATATACATTCTATAGTACTAAATTCTCTACTTATGTATTGATTCACAGTGTTGGTACATCAACATCAGAGAATAATACAACAGCTGCACCTACAAATCAGTCAACGCAACAGCCTGCAACAAGTTATGGAGTTACTCAGTATACTACGCAGTTTTCGACTACAACAGAACATATTCCGGTTCCGGCTACAGCATATGACGATTCTGATGATGAAGATGAAGATGTCAAGGAGATTAAAGACAAGACAACCAAACCAAAGTCATCAGGTTCTACTTCAGTAGGTTCACTTACAAGTTCAGGATCTGCAAAGACAGGTGATGAAACACCGATTGTTATATTGTTTGGTATGATGCTTATTGCATTTAGTGGAATAATTGTTTTGCGGAAGAAGTCAAAAGACATGGATGCATAAAAATGAAGTTTTAGAGCGTTATAAGATGGAATTAATTTCCGTAATAATAATTAGTTCCCTGCAAATACTATATACAAGACATGAGGATGTCTTAAAAATATAGATTTGGAGGGAACTTTTTATGGCTAACAATTCTAGTAAGAAATCAGATGCTATGAACAGATTCAAAATGGAATGTGCGTCAGAAGTAGGTGTATCATTAAAGGATGGATATAATGGTGATCTTACTTCTCGTGAGACAGGTTCAGTTGGTGGTCAGATGACTAAGAAGCTTGTAGAAGCACAGATGAATCAGATGACAGGTAAGTAATATATTGTTTGGCGATTAATTCGTTGGGTAGTGTGTTACAGATATTGAATTAGATTATCTGATAAAACCCAAAGGTCATAATCTCTTTTATAAGCAGATTATGACCTTTTTGAT
>CAMHMG010000276.1 GCA_946186175.1 uncultured Clostridia bacterium
GGTTCCGGCGTCTCTTCACTTCCGCCACTCTGACTTATAGTCTCAGCAAGCTCTACAAATGCAAATCTACTAAAGTGACTAACAGTAAAGCTCATTGAATTATTCTTAAATGTCGGACGTATGATCTCATATGAACCTGTCTCTTCATTAAAATGAAGTACATATAGTTTTGATCTTATCATACCTGACGGAATAGGTAATGTGAGAGTTACAGGTGCATCAAGTTCTTCAATTGTCCTTGTACTCTTTTCATCATTCTCACCAACAGACGTTGCAGTAAGATTGATATCTACCTGTATTGCATTTTCAAACTTATCATCAATTTCTTTTTCTTCAGATTCCTCTACAGCGCTTACCGAAAGACCAATAGTCTCCTCCGGTTTAGCATTAAGACCTGCTCCGGAAACATCAAGATTACCTTTAGATTCTTCTTTTGAAAGTCCAAAAGCTTCTGCCACAGTACCAACAAGTTCATTGTCCTCAGAAGGCTTTTCAACAGTAATCTCTGCCTTATCAACATATGCTTTCTCTAAAGCTGCAAGATTCTGTGCAACAGCTTCATCAACAGCAACCATTTCTGCGAGTTTCTCAGCACCGGCCTTTTCTGTATCTGTATTACCCATTGCTGCAAGTGCAGTATCCAGAGTTGTCTTTGCTTCTTCCTTAGTTGCGGCAGCCATATCTGTAGCTGCTTTAGTTAATGCGTCATTAACAGCTTTAGTGGTTATTGAATTAACTGTTACTTCGCAAGTTTTACTAATCGCTTCATTTTCAACACTCTTTACGGTAATTGTTGCAGTTCCTTCTTTAACTGCTGTTATTTTACCGGAGGCCGAAACAGTTGCAACTTCACTATCACTGCTGGTAAATGTCACTGCTCCATTAGTAGCATTGGCTGGATATACAACAGCTTTAAGTGTATAGGTATCTGCTTCTGTCTTTCCGTCTGTGGTTGTAACACCAAGAGAAATCTTATCCTTTGAAAGAGTTATATCCGTTACCGGTATCTTCTCCTCCTCTTTCCAACCTGCATAAAAAGTTATATCTCCTGCCGGCTTGAATGTCGCAATATTCTCTCCTGTTGCCACAAAATTAGTACATCCCGGTTCAAGATACCAGCCTGTAAACTCTTTACCTTCCTGCTCTGCAAAAACGCTTACTCCTATAGCCTTACCTACCTGTTTATCATTAAATGTAACTTTAGTTACATTTTTATCAGCATTCTCTGAATCTACTACGTATCCTCCATTACCTTCAAAAGTCACGTCACAGTAAGCAACTTTATTCCAGATAGCAGTAAATGAAATATCATCTTTGACTTCATAGTATCTATCAGATGATGTTACATCCCATGTATAACCGTCTGCTTTCCACCCTCCAAATGTATCATTTGAAGAATCATCTCTACGAGGCTTATAAGATCTCATATCAAGCAAAGCACCCTTTGCCATAGCGATAGCAACAGACTGGGTATTTTCTTTCAGACTGGAATTATTAATAGATGCACCCTCTCCGGCATCAAATGTAACAGTTACCATTTCATCTGACCACCTTGCGGTGACTATAATATCACCTGTTACAACCGTGTTAACATCAAAACGTGTAGTTCCATCTTCCATAAACCAGCCAACAAAATATTTGTCTGCTGCTGTAGGTGCCGGCAGGTAAGGAACATGACCTCCCTTAAGAACCTGTGCATTCTTCTCATAATCATTAATATAACCACCATCAGGGTCATAATTAACCGTACATGGATCTTCCCATATAGCATAGAAAGTCTCATCACCTGTAGGAATATATGAATACAAATCTATCTTTTCTCCATTTTTCTCCTTAGACCACCCGGCAAGTAGCTTTCCATCTTCACGCCATCCACTGACCTGACCATGCTCAGACTCATATTCATCTTCACCATCATATTCAATTTTTTCGAGTACAGGAGAACCCATCTTAATAGTAAATATTGCCTTACTTCCATCACCATAATACTCCTGTCCTGAGTGTGACATATAATGTATATTGCCACCATTGCCATCCAGAGTAATTGTATGACCAGGCTCCCATGTAGCATAGAAATCCATAGCCTCTGTTGCCTTATAATATGCTCCGGCAGATATATTCTTAGTACTTCCTTCTCTCTCTGTCCATCCTGAGAATACATATTTATCAAGAGATGGCTGAACTGCACCATATGGTGTGAAGCTTTCTCCTTTTATTACCCGGTCTACATATGTATCGTTGGCTTTTTCTCCATAATAGCGGGAGAATTCACCTCCGTTTGCATGATAAGTGATCGGTACAAGATCATACCAGATAGCATAGAGATCTGTGTCCTCAGTCGGAGTATATTCATACTCGTTTATAATCTTACTTGCATCCCCATATTCTGTAGACCATCCGGCAAATCGCTTATTCTCTTCATTAATATAGGTTGAAAGATATGGTACACTACCCATAGGTTTGGTCTTTGAATAAGCAAAAGATGCATCAGTCACATTACTCTTGTCTCTGAACGAGAAGATTGTACCGTATTCGTTATCCTCATCACCATCTACTGCTCCGGTATGGAATGTCACAAGCCAACCGTCCTCAGGAATAGCATATAGAGTTGTATCTGCTGTAGGCGTAAATGCAGGAGTCTCACCGGTACCATCCGAATTAGTTCTCCACTCCTTCAAAACCTTACGACTCCTTATTGTATTCCCTTGTTCGTCCTCTTTATCCGGCCAGATTACTAATATATCTTTCAGATCAGACTTGAATTCTTCACCTCTGTCAATCTGATAACTTCTATAATAATAATCAACACTTCCGCCATTACCATCCAGGTATATATTATAGATACCCTTGTACTGAGCATATACAGTAACATTACTCGTAGGAATATAGTTATAGTCAATCTTGTCTCCGCTTCCATCTGCTTTTGTATTAAATGATGCAACAACATAAGAACCGGTATCGTCAGAATACTCAAAGGTCGGCATATAGGAAATTGTACTGCCCTTTATTACTGTCTCTGTCGTTGAGCTATTATATCCTTTGCCATTAGGATCATAGGTAACAACCCAGTAATCCTTCCATATCGCATATATCACATCACTTCCATCACCGGCTGGAGTCAGCGAATAATAATCCGCCCTTACCCTTCCTTCTATATCTTTGCTCCAGTTACCAAACATTACTGCATTATCGCCTTTGTCCAGACAACTTGAGCTATAGAATGGATCACTACAGAAGTAATTAGCCTCAGATGGTTTAACTCCTAACGGATAAGTAAATGTCACTGTCTTTACGTTATCTTCTGTCAGACTTCTACTTGTATAATTATAATTCCTGTATCCATCTGAGTCCCTATATGACTCATAAAAACTTCTGATAGAACCACCATCAAGATTAACATCAAATGTAACAGGATATCCGTCGGTATACATTGCATAAAGATCCGTGTTTTCATATACAGCAAACTGTGAATTCAACAAGTCATATACCGGTACCAGTTCTCCCGAAATCTTAACTCCCCAGCCTATGAAAGCCCTTGTGGTTCCCTCAGCAGGATAGCAGCATAAACTTATATCAAGAAGTGTATCATTTTCCGACAAAAAGCTCCTCGTTTCAATTCCATCTTTCTCTCCACCGAAGAAATGACCTTCTCCTGCATGATAGGTTATGGTATGAGTCCAATGTGCAACTACTGTTGTATCTTTATCAAAAGTATCATCGTAAGATATATAATTCCCATCGTCAAATGACCAATCACTAAAATTCATACGACCCATTGTAAGATTATAGCTCGGCAGAGTGGCTTTACTTTGGACTTCACCCCAAGAAACTCCCTTTTCAACCTCAACCTTATTGCTATATGTAATATCATCCACTGTGTAGTCAGCTTTATTAAGATCTGATTCATTCAAACCATAATTAAAGGTAATGGTGATCTTTTCAACCTCTTCACCG
>CAMHMG010000277.1 GCA_946186175.1 uncultured Clostridia bacterium
ACGCATTCTTCCCATTTGGTGATAATATCGAGAGAGCACACAGAAGTGGTGTTAAGTATATTGCTCAGCCGGGTGGTTCTATCAGAGATGACAATGTAATTGAGACATGTAATAAATATGGAATGGCTATGTGCTTTACAAAGATTAGATTGTTCCATCACTGATTAATTTATACAAAGATTATATATGACGAACGCACAAGTATGATTGGATTATACGAAAGTTTTGAATATACTTTTGGTGCTATAATCAATCATACTTGTGCTGTTTATTGTAGAGACGGTTGAAAGAAATAGCATAATTTAAAATACGGTTATGACAAGATGGATCGACTTACCCGTGTTGTGGCACATGACGGGACTGCGACCGTATATACTTATGATGAGAATTGTAGTTATTTGATGATGCATGAGTGAATAGAATTGTGAAACGAAAGGGACTCTCAGGAGTCCTTTTTTATTGTAGAGTTTCGCAACTACCTATTGTAGAATATGACATTTGTCATATCAGTTTATGATTGCTGACACTACAATATTATTTTTGTTTGGATATAATGAGATTAAACTGATAAACAATTAATCATTTATGATTTATAGAAAGGAAGATAGCTATGGCACAAACAGTAGTTGAAATTAATAATCTGGTAAAGAGATATAAGGAGTTGGTTGCTCTTGACAATTTCGGTCTTAAGATAAATGAAGGAGAAATATTCGGACTGTTAGGACCTAACGGTTCGGGCAAGACAACGACCATCAATTGTCTTTTATCACTTTTGTCATATGACAAAGGAGAAATAAAATTATTTGGTGAGAAGATGCATCCGTCAAGAAGAGATTTAAAGAGCAGAATCGGTGTCGTTCCACAGAACGTAGCAGTATTCGATGAGCTTACGGTTTATGAAAATGTTGAGTATTTCTGTGGTCTGTATATTAAGGATAAGAAGCTTAAGAAGAAATGTGTTGAAGAAGCGATAGAGTTTGTTGACATCGCCGATTTTAAGAAGTTTTATCCTAAGAAGCTTTCAGGTGGTTTATTAAGACGTCTTAATATAGCATGCGGAATTGCTCACAAGCCGGAGCTTATCATATTCGACGAGCCGACAGTTGCGGTCGATCCACAGTCGCGAAACAGAATATTGGAAGGCATAGCTAAACTTAATCAAAATGGGGCTACGATCATTTACACCTCGCATTATATGGAAGAGGTTGAGCAGCTTTGCAACAGGGTTCTCATTATGGATAAGGGAAAGAAGGTTGCAGAAGGAACCAAAGACGAACTTAAGGGCATGATCAAGAATACGGAGAGTATAGTTGTTAATGTAAGAAGATTTAGCAATGAAGCGGTTAATGATATTAAGGAACTTCATCACGTATATGATGTTAAGTATTTAAATGATACATTGACTGTTAAATGCAGTGGAGGTAAGCATAATATAACACATGTTTCGGAGTATTTTGAGAAGAACGGTATTGATTATGACAGAATATATTCAGAGCTTCCGACATTAAATGATGTGTTTTTAGAGATAACGGGCAAGGAATTGAGAGATAAGGAGTGATAGTATGTTTTCTACGATATTTTTTAACAGATTCAAGATCGAACTTAGAAATAAAGATTCTATCCTCTGGTCTTTGTTTTTTGCTCTTGCACTTGGAACGTTATTTAACTTTGCATTTAAATCAATATATGAAAATGCTATGAATACAACTTTAGATGTTGCGGTTGTAGAAGGTGAAGAAGAGTTTGGTTCCGGTAATATGAGCGACCTACTTAAAGAACTTGAGTATGAGGATGGCACTAAGCTACTTAATATTAAGAGCGTTGACATGGATGAGGCAAAAAAGCTTCTTGATGCAAAAGAGCCTGAAATCAGTGGGATTATAGACTTAAGAGATATCTCGGATATAAAGCTTGTTATTAATGAATCAGGACTTGAATCTAGTATACTTGGCAGTGTTGTCAGTGTGTTAAGAGAGTATTCATCTATTATTGTTGAGACAATTAAGAAAGACCCTGCGATGATAGACAGCGTTATAGAATCGTTTGGTGATGAAACAAAAGAACTGGTTGAATCTAATGGGATATCTGGTAATAACAAGGATCCTTATGTTACTTACTTTTATAATCTTATTGCTATGATGGCGGTTATGGCATCAATGTCGGGAGTGAGAATTCCTGAAAGCTGTCAGGCTAATCAATCAGAGGTTGGAAAGAGGGTGGATTGCTCACCTGTTAACAGAATCTTTTATGAGATTGCAGGGCTGTTATCAGCAGCAATCATTAAGATTGCGATTACGATAATTGGATTATGCTATTTCTGCTTTGTATTAAAGATTGATTTTGGCGGAGATATGCCATATCTGTTCTTGACTGCAATTCTTGCAACACTGCTTGGATTATCGCTAGGATTCTTTGTAGGACATATAGGTTCATTTACCGAGAAAACAAGAGATAATCTGTTGACAGCAATTGTAGTCGGTGGAGGTTTTATGTCAGGACTTATGGTTGCGAATATCAAATCACTTGTTGAGGTGAAATGTCCTATTATCAATAGAATCAATCCATCTGCCGTTATATCGGATGCATTTTACGCACTTAATATGTATGGGGTTTCAGAAAGATATTATAGAGCTATTATCTATATCACTGTTCTTACAATAGTGTTTACTGTTTTAGGTCTTATCATGTCAAGGAGGAAGAGTTATGCAAGTCTTTAAAGCATTTTTTAAACTGGTAAAAAAATATAAAACAGGAATAATACTGTACTTCGGATTATGTGCATTGATGACAGTTCTTGTAGCATCACAGTATAAGGATGAGGATAAAAAGAATAAATTTACAAGTGAAAGCTATGATTTGATTATTAAGGATAATGATAATTCTAAGCTATCACTTGCTTTAATCGATTACTTGAAAGCACAGCATAGCGTCGAGTTTCATGATTATTCTGAAGATGAATTAAAGGATCTTATATACAGTGAATTCTACACTGCATATATTGAGATTCCGGAAGGCTTCATGGAAAAACATCTTGATGAAGATGCACTTGCTGTCAAAACTTTATATGATACCGGCAGGGCATCGGGTAGCTTTGTAGAATTACAGCTTGATACATTTACCCAGGGAATTCTTAAGTATGAAAATGCAGGATTTGATCTTGATGATGCGATAGCAAATACCAAGAAAGCAGTAGAAGCAGAGAATTATGTAGAGTTTAATGTTAAGAATGAGGATAATGAATCAAATAGTAAGTTATATAGTTTATTTTTATTCGTACCTTATGGTATAATGAGTATGGTTTTATGGTGTGTACTTCCGGTGGTGATGCGTTTTAACAGTAAGGATATCAAATCAAGAACCGCGATTTCATCAATCTCACCCTGTAAGAGAACATTGGCATTGTTTGGAGGTTCAACAATAGTTGGTCTTATGGTATATATGGCAATGATAGTTCTATCCGGTTGCTTTTTGAAAGAATATTTATTTACTGAGAAATGGTGGCTGTCGGCTCTTAATCTGTTCGTATTCTCGATTGTTAATGGAGCACTTCTGATGTTAATAGCATCATTCCCGCCTGAGATAATAATGAAGTCAAAGGATGTTTTAGTTAATATAATCACTATTGCATTATCATTTCTTGGAGGAATATTTGTACCGCTGGAACTTCTTGGAGAAGATGTCAGAGCTGTAGGAAAATTCTTACCTACTTACTGGTATGCTGTTGGACTTCAAAAGATTGAAGCAGGAAGTACATTAAAAGATGTGTCGTCATGCTTTGGAATGCAGGCGATATTCGGAGTATTCTGCCTCGCAGCAGGGCTCGCAATATCTCGAGTATGTATGTATTTTAAAGAGAGTTAATTGTATGGAAAGATTTATCGACAGAATTATAATATTTTTTTTAACGGTATTTGTCGGTCAGAAGATTATGACCGACAGATACCTTATTGTCGT
>CAMHMG010000278.1 GCA_946186175.1 uncultured Clostridia bacterium
GTATAGTTCCATCGCAGACACGCTTTCGCTCGGTTGTTCGCGCAACGGTACTAAATTCGTGCTTTGCACTCATTAAGTACCGGCGGTCACATAACTGAGACCTTCGTGAGTGTAACGAACCTAGTTCGAAGTATACAACGGAAACGGTCTGCTTATGGAAGCTATGAAATATTCACAACTTATATACACATTTCAAAGAGTTTCGCAATTACCTAATAAATAATAAAAAGAAAAGGACTGTGGGTTAGCAGTCCTTTTCATATATATTGAATATTGAATTCTAAGAAAACTTATGCCATCTTATTAACGCTGGCAGCTAAACGGGAAATCTTTCTTGCAGCAGTATTCTTATGAAGAATTCCCTTAGCAGCAGCCTTGCTAAGTTCTGAAGTACAAACCTTCAACTGCTCTGTTGCCTCAGCCTTATCGCCTGCAGCTACAGCAGCCTCTAACTTCTTAATAAGAGTTTTAAGCTTAGATTTCACCATCTTGTTTCTTAAAGTCTTAGTCTCGATAACTTTGATTCTCTTCTTTGCTGATTTAATGTTAGCCAATGAAAACACCTCCATTCATAAATAATTATTCTATGGTGTTACATTATAACCGGACACGGACAATCTAATGTAAACATACTCATATATAATACATAAAGGGCTAGTGTTTGTCAAATGTTTTTTGAATGAAAATTGTCTTTTTGGGAAATACTTTGAAATATGGCTGTATGTGAAACTATATGGTATATTCAATTTGTGTATATATATCATATTGATTTTATAACAAATAGTTTCACATACAGAATAAACAGAACAGCACTAAGGTTCAGTTGCGCTCCTTAAGGAGTTTGACTTCTTGGACTTTCATAGTAAAGAAAATTAATAAGATGGTAGGTGGATATAGATGAGAGTTCGTACGGATCTGGCATTGGAGATGAAAGAGGATATTGAAGGGGACGAGCCGATAAAGGGAGTTCGTGTAACAACAAAGAATAACGGCGATACGGATATATTAGAGACAAGAATTGTGGTCGAGAGTGAAGAGGGTGCAATGAATCTAGGGAAGCCTATCGGAACTTATATCACATTGGAGAGTGAGCATTTAAGGGAGCATGACGACAGCTTTCATAAACCTATGGCAGAGGTTTTGTCAAAAGTTCTCAAGAGATTTATTGGTAATAAGAAAAAGATAATGGTTGCGGGGCTTGGAAACAGAGAGGTCACACCTGATGCATTAGGACCTCTTGTTGTTGATAATCTGTACGTTACGAGACATCTGCTTAGAGAAGGTATAATTGAGCACAGCATAGAGGTGAGCGCGATAGCGCCTGGTGTTATGGCTCAGACAGGAATGGAATCATTGACGATTCTTAAGGCTTTGGTTAGTGAGATCAAACCTGAATTGCTGGTTGTCATAGATGCATTGGCGGCAAGAAAGTCAGACAGGCTTAATAAGACTATCCAATTGGCTGATACCGGAATAAGTCCGGGCTCCGGAGTGGGCAACCATCGCAATGCAATCAATTCTGAAAATATAGGGATTCCCGTGTTGGCCGTAGGTGTTCCGACAGTTATTTCTGTGCCGACTATTGTTGATGATGCTATGGATGCAATGGTTGAAGCTATCGGGAAAACTAATACGAAAAATGTCCTTAAGAATTTTGATGAGGATGAGAGGTATCAGCTTGCGTGTGAGATGGTGACACCGTATCTTGAAAATATGTTTGTAACTCCCAAAGACATAGACGAGGCGGTCAAAAGAATCAGCTATACTATTTCTGAGGCAATCAATGAAGCTGCGCTGGCGTGATGAAAAATATATATTTTACCAGGAAAGGCCAAGATACCTGAGACCTTAGCGTACTTTAGTACGCTTAGTTCGAAGTATGCAGAGCTAGCCGAGCCTGAAGACGGTCGTTTGCGATACGACAGGCATACCGTGATGTGAGTAAGCGCCATGCCTGTCGAGTATATGTGAAGCATATCTGAATAGATACATATATAGATATATCAAAGAATAGAATGTATATATGGGACATAAACATATATATTCTAAAAAAGATCAATTCAATAGAAAGAGACATTTGCTTGGATTTCTTATAATGATTGCAGCATTAATAGATATCGCTGAAAAAAGACCTGAGGAAATAGCTTATACTCTTACAAGTATTTATCTGCCTGTGTTGACATACGAGACTGAATATGGCAGTGAAATGAAGGAGTATGTAGCTTCTTATGATGTTCCTGAATGGTTTTATGAGGATGAAGATTATGCTTCTGTTAATAATGACCTTGCTTCTACGGAGATAGGAGCCGGTGATATTAATGATGTTGTGAATGATGACAATAACAAAGATAGCGTAGAAAATGCCGATAATATTAATGGCGGAGATAATCGCGGACAGGAAGAGAGTAAGCCGGTAATTAAAAATATGTCTGCAGGCACAACCTATACAAGAGAACAGCTTTCAAAACCTGATTTTCTTACAAGTAAGATTTTTACCGTAGACAATAATACAAGTATGAGCTCTGACGAATTAAATATTGCCAATCTGCTTGATATGGATATGTCGATTGAAAGTCTTAGAGAAAGTAATTCTGCAGATGCTGTTCAAATGAATAATTCAGAAGAAGGTGTTTTGGCAGAAGCTGCACAAATGGAAGGCCCGGAAGAAGAAGCTTGTGCCGGAACTGTGTCGGAGAATGCTCCATATAAGGTTCTCATTTATCATACTCATACATCGGAAAGCTTTATAGACAGCAGAAAGGGCGTTGCTGAGGATACGATTGCAGGAGTGGGTGCATATCTTACAAGGCTGCTAAATGAGCAGTACAATATTCCTGCATATCATGATGAGACGGTATATGATGTAATCGATGGGAAGCTTGACAGAAGTAAGGCGTATGAGAATTCATTTAACGGAATAAGTAAGATATTAGCAGATAATCCGTCGATTGAAGTGGTTATAGATCTGCACAGGGACGGTGTGGATGAGGAAACTCATCTGGTGACTGAGGTAAATGGCAAGCCGACAGCAAAGATTATGTTTCTAAATGGCGTCAGCAGATCGAACTTAAACGGTGAAATAGGATATCTTGAAAATCCTAACAAGATTAGTAATCTGGCATTTAGCTTTCAGCTTTATCTTGCCGGAAAAGAAGACTACGGTGATTATGTAAGAAAGATATATGTAAGGAGTCTTCGGTATAATCTTCATGTGATGCCGCGTGCTACGCTGATCGAAGCCGGAGCGCAGAATAATACGATCGAGGAGGAGATGAATGCGATGGAGCCGCTTGCAGCTATGCTTAATAAGGTGTTGAGGGGGAAATAATGCTAACAAGTACATACTTTAAGGCTGTATGGAACACGAACTAAACCGTTGTATTTTGAAATTTATATGCTATAATGTACAAAGTCAATTTTTACTTTTGAAATGAATTATGTTTGAGTAATAATATCGGAGTTTGAATAAGGAGAATAAAATGTCACATTTAGATCAGAGAAAAATACGTAATTTCTGCATTATTGCGCATATAGATCATGGAAAATCAACGCTTGCAGATAGAATAATAGAGAAGACCGGACTTCTTACCGACAGAGAGATGCAGGCGCAGGTTCTTGATAACATGGACCTTGAGAGAGAGCGTGGTATAACTATCAAGGCTCAGGCGGTACGAATTGTGTACAAGGCAAAGGACGGAGAGGAGTACATATTCAATCTTATAGATACTCCGGGACATGTAGATTTTAACTATGAGGTATCAAGAAGTCTGGCTGCCTGTGAGGGCGCGATTCTGGTTGTGGATGCGGCACAGGGAATTGAAGCGCAGACCTTGGCTAATGTATATCTTGCCATTGACAATGATCTTTATGTTATGCCGGTTATCAATAAGATAGATCTTCCGAGCGCTGAACCTGACAGGGTTGTTAATGAGATAGAGGAT
>CAMHMG010000279.1 GCA_946186175.1 uncultured Clostridia bacterium
CTCTACTCTCTTTAATTCTGCACCATCCTTCTTGGCAACAAGTATTAGTTTATCAACCCCTTCAGTTGTTTTCTTTGTTACCAAGCAGCCATCTTTAATCTCAGCATATTCCTTAGCCGAATCATTCTCAATACTAAAGTCTACATCAGGGTATGAGTACTCGCCATTTCCTTCACCGGAAGTTGCACGTACACGTAATTCGATTTTATCCTGAATTCCATGAACAGTTCTATTATCATCCATGTATCCTTTTTTAATAGCTTTATCAAAGTTAAAGTCATAACCTTGAGCAATTAAGCTGTCCCTATTAACATATATTAAAGCGGAACCTTTCTTTTCTTTATCAACCCTGTGAGTAAATATCACTTTTACAAATCCTGTTTTTAATCCGTTAATTTTGATATTACCCTCATTATCTGTTATCACAGAAACAATCTTACCTTCTTCAACAGGATTACCATTTTGATCTTCAAAAGTAATATCAGCAAATTCATTGTATTCACTGTATTCTTTGCTTTCCAGATCATATATAGGTTGTATAGTTTCTCCCTTTCTGATATGAATAACTTCTTTTGCATAGTCAATATCATCATAGGACCATGTCCCATTATATATTTCGCCACTAGGATCTCTTACAACAAAATCACACGAAGAGGCAGATACAAAACGGAAATATTTATCTACTTTCACAGGTGTCTGAACATTCTTTATTTTTATCTCTGTAGATAACTTGAAATAACCTGTTCCACTTTTATTAAGATAATATTTTCCATCTTCGCTATCAGCAGTAACAATATTAGAATCGTTTAATGTAGATCTAAATATTTCATCATCAATTTTATATGGTTTAGTCTCTTCAATTGAACCAAACTCATCTGTTAATTCGTATACCGTAAATGTTACAGTGTAATCAAACCGGCTGCATCTTACCACCAATCTGTTCATCACGTACAGAATAATCTTTATCCAATTTGTAATCAATTCTTTCGAAATTATATTCTATTGAATCTACAGTAGCTGGATTATTTTTACCAAGTTTTAATTTCAAAGCAGTAGCCGGGATATCCTGTACTGTACTATTATTGCTTGTGTACTTAATAGTTGGAGTTAATTGTATTTCAGGAACATCTAAATCCTTTGCATTTTTTTCTGTAACTACCGTAACTTTTCCGATTTTATAATTAATAGGATCCTCTTCGTTCTCTTCTCTTTCAACTCCTTTATCCTCTGTACTATAAGTTACAGTTGCAGCAAGCTGTTTTGTTCTATTTCCATCTTCACCGTAAACAAACACTTTTCCTGCCTCAGAATTACCGTTTTTTACAACATAATCATCAGAGAAGGATCCGCTCTTATCAACCGCCCATGAATGTCCAACAACTTCAACTTCAGGTAATGTTTGTATTGAATTATTCTTCAAATACATTTCTACAGTTTTGTCAGCTGCTATATTACACTGTGTTTCATCTTCAACAGTAATTTCTTTATCGTTTGTTTCCCAATGTGATTTTATATCCTTTTTGGTTATCTCCACATTAATATTAGGGAAAGGGACCTCACTATTATCAGAAACAGTTCCAATCTTAGCGGTAATCTTTTCTTTACCATCACTTTTTGCCAGTTTATCCAGAGTTGTTATTTTATTACTATTCACACTAAATGCATTAGTACCTGTAACACTTAGCGTAGTAGTAGTATCATATATATAGCTTGGAACAACTTCTACATTAATTGGTTCATCTTCTACCTTTCCATCTATAGAAACTAAATATGACGGTTTGCCATTAGTTCCTTTGCCATCATCAGTAACTTTTATCTGGGAATTTAATGATGGCAATACCTTTATACTATCAGCCAAGGCAATATTATTCGTAACTGTAATTAAACATGTATCTTCATCTTCGCCTGTATTAGTTTTAATATTCTTTGCTTTTGCTGTAACATGATAGACCTTTGCAGTCTTATCTGCGGGTATTGTAACAAGACCTGTATCACTATCAATCTTTAATCCATCTGATGATGACCAATCACAATCCACCGTACAATCAAGATAAAACTTAACATTAGTTTTTGTTGTTATCTTAGTTTGCTCTCCACTAGTATCAATCTTAATATCATTGTTTAATATCTCTGATTGATTAATTCTGGTAGTTATTATCTTAACACCATCTGTCTTAGGATCATACGGATCGTAACTTGTATGTGCCCCAACCGGTACTGCCGGAATGATGAGCGAAAATGCCAACACACCAGCGGCAAAACGCTTCATTAATGAGTTTCTTTTCATACCATTAATTCCTCCTTTTTTCTTGTATTCTTCCAATGATTACTGCAATTATATTCCGATTATCCCTATATTAACTTTTCATAGGCATTTTTAATAATATATAATCACGAAAACTAGTAAAAAGTACTCCATTACAAAAAGTTAACACATGACAACCGTCAAACATCACAAAATCATTGTGATAAATTGGTACAAATTTCATATTATCACACTTGTAACATAAACTCAAGTAAATCTTAAGGAATTCTTAACAGAAACCAATTTAACAAAATAAGTTTTTCTGACTACTTTTACTAAAATTTTTGTTAATTATTATTAAAAATAAAAAAGCTCTTGCACATGACGTTACGTCACCTTTTATAATAATTTCATGAACTTGAATAATCAGGTGCGACCACACACATAATCTATAATCGTCGTGCCACACACATTTAATCGGGAGGTATATAATTAATGAAGGGAATAATTCTAGCCGGTGGATCCGGTACAAGACTGTATCCGCTGACAATGGTAACTTCCAAGCAGTTGTTACCAATCTATGACAAACCGATGATCTATTATCCTATGTCAGTTCTCATGAACGCCGGAATCAGGGATATACTTATTATCTCAACTCCACAGGACACACCTCGTTTCAAAGAGTTACTTGGTGATGGACACCAATTCGGCGTTACTCTTTCATATGAAGTACAGCCAAGTCCGGATGGACTCGCTCAGGCATTTATCATCGGTGAGAAATTCATCGGTGATGATACAGTTGCTATGGTACTTGGAGACAATATATTTGCAGGTCATGGACTTAAGAAGCGTCTCAAAGCCGCAGTGGAGAATGCTGAGAATGGTCTTGGAGCAACAGTATTTGGTTATTATGTAGACGATCCTGAGCGTTTCGGAATTGTAGAATTCAACGAAGAAGGCAAAGCTATTTCTATAGAGGAAAAACCTACTAAGCCTAAGAGTAATTACTGCGTAACCGGATTATATTTTTATGATAATAAGGTTGTAGAATACGCCAAAAACTTAAAGCCAAGCGCACGTGGTGAATTGGAAATCACAGATTTGAACAGAATATATCTTGAAAACGGTACTTTAAATGTTGAGCTTCTCGGTCAGGGATTCACATGGCTTGATACAGGAACACATGAAAGTCTTGTAGAAGCCACTAATTTCGTCAAGACTATCGAGCAGCATCAGCACAGAAAGATTGCATGTCTTGAAGAGATTGCCTACCATAATCAATGGATTACTAAGGAAGATGTTCTGGAAGTCTACGAACTTCTTAAGAAGAATCAGTACGGACAATATCTCAAAGATGTCTTAGACGGCAAGTATGTCGATATACTTCATGACAAGTAAGAATAATAGACAATTGCGAAACTTAAATATATGTTTCTTTCGTTGTTCATATTGTATAGTTCCATCGCAGACACGCTTTCGCTCGGTTGTTCGCGCAACGGTACTAAGTTCGTACTTTGTACTCACTAAGTACCGGCGGTCACAAACGGTCTGCTTATGGAATCTATGCAATATTCACAACTCAATATACGTTTTTGAGAGTTTCGCAATCATCTAAGTAAAAACAAAGAATAAAGGAGAAAATATTATGACAATTATCGTAACCGGAGGAGCCGGATTTATCGGAAGTAACTTTA
>CAMHMG010000280.1 GCA_946186175.1 uncultured Clostridia bacterium
AGGCGGTTAAGAATGATGACGGAACAACGGAGCAGGAAGTGGAAATCTATTATCGTTTTATCGGAAAGATTGATTGATTTCTATAAAAATGAATCCCATATCTATAACTAAGTGAAACTGGTGTTCATTATACGGAAGTGATTACTGAATTCAAGCAATATCTTGAAGAATATGTATATGATAAGATATGGTCTGAACTTTCTGAAAAGGACAAAAAGATCGTGTATGGTATTTCGCAGGTACCATCAGGCAAGATTAAGGACATAAGGGAAAAACTTGGGCTTTCATCTAATGAATTTACACCTTACAAAAGAAGACTTGTAAGAAAAGGTGTGATAGGAGATGATAGTGGGTATGCCAGATTAGCATTACCGCTTTTTGATAAGTTTGTTAAGGAAAACTATATAAAATAAATAGTTTGGTATAATTTTATAGCCGTTAGAAAAGTCTCTATCAAACCTATGGTTTTAAATTAATAAAGAGATAAGCATAAAATAATGGGAAGCAGTAACTTCCCATATTTGTTATTAAATGAATACTTATAAGTTATATGGTGAAAATGGAAATATACTAAATGAATGTGGAGAACTTGAGGAAGCAGCATTCAAGTATTTAATCGAAAACAAGTAGTTCATAAAATGAATAGATAATGTTTTGTAAGTCAAGGAAAAATATGAGAAAAGGAGATTACTATGGAGGCAATCACTAACATTTTAGACAAGATCGACAGCGTAATGTATTACCCAATCCTCATAATCGTTATGGCGCTTGCGGGAATATATTTCACAATATTGACAAAGGCAGTCCAGATAAGGATGTTTCCGGAAAGTATAAGATTACTTAAGGAGCCACCGAAAGATGGGAAGGGAGTATCTTCACTTCAGGCGATGCTGGTGTCAACAGCATCCAGGGTAGGTACGGGTAATATTGTTGGAGTATCAACTGCGATATGCCTTGGCGGTCCAGGAGCCTGCTTCTGGATGTGGCTAATGTGTATCATAGGTGCGTCATCAGCGTTTATTGAAAGTACACTGGCGCAAATTTATAAAAGAAATAATGATGAGGGTGAATGTTATGGAGGTCCGGCATATTACATAGAAAGAGCACTTCATGCACCAATACTTGCGGTGGCATTCTGTATCTTTCTTATTGCAACTTATGCAGTGGGATTCAATCTGCTATGCTCATATAATCTACAGTCGACATTTGCTGCATATTCGTTCTATGATAATAAGGTTACACCTGTTATTGTAGGTGCATTACTTGCAATCATCACAGGCTATTGTCTGCTTGGCGGTGGAAAGCGCATCGTCAAGCTTACAAGTGTTATTGTTCCTGTCATGGGTGTGTCTTATGTGATAATTTCACTGATAGTAATACTTTTCAATATTAAGAATATCCCGTCAATGTTTGCGATAATATTTAAGGATGCATTTGACTTCAAATCTATACTTGGAGGAGTTGCAGGCTCATGTATGGTATATGGTATTAAGAGAGGTCTATATTCTAACGAGGCAGGTGTGGGTTCTGCTCCAAATGCTTCCGCTTCCGCTAAGGTGTCACACCCTGCTAAACAGGGACTTGTTCAGTTTTTGTCAGTATATATTGACACACTGTTACTCTGCACTGCGACAGCACTTATGTGTCTATCAAGCGGAGTGGAGAGAAGTGAGGCTGTATCCGGAGCACCCTATGTGCAGAATGCAATTTCAACAGTTTTCGGATCTGTTGGACCAATCTTCATTACTGTAGCAATGGTACTCTTTGCATTTACTACACTGCTTGGAAATCTCTATTATGTGGATAATGCACTGGCATTTCTTAATCACAAGAGAATGCCATCGGATAAGTTTTTGAAGATATTTCATATGGGATGTGCAGTTATCGTATTCATCGGAGCGATTATTCCAATGAATGCGGCATGGGCTGCTGCTGATATAACTATGGGCGGAATGACACTTATCAACCTGCCGTCATGTATGATTCTCGGTAAAGTGGCGATAGATACTTTGAAGGATTATGAGAAGCAGAAGGCTGAGGGTAAAGATCCGGTGTTTAAGGCAAGGGATATCGGACTTAATGAGGCTGAGTTAGATTTTTGGAAATAATATTTTTAACTAGGAAAGCAGGAAAATGAGCATGAAACATATTACAATAATAGAGGATGATGTTGCACTTAATAATGGAATAGTTCTTGCTCTGAAAAATGATGAATATACATTCAGGCAGATATACAGACTTGGTGATTATGAAAAGAATGAACCGGTCGACCTTGTAATTTTGGATGTTAATCTTCCTGATGGCAATGGGTTTGATTTTTTGAAAAAACTACGTGAGACTTCTGATGTGCCTGTGATAATGTTGACAGCAAATGATCTTGAAACTGATGAAGTTATGGGACTCACACTAGGGGCAGATGATTATATTACAAAGCCCTTTAGTCTTATGGTGTTACGGGCAAGGATCGATAAGATATTGAAAAGAGATAATGGGTCAAAAGATAGTAATTATCGTGATGAATACTATATGTTTGATTTTGATAAAATGGAGTTTGCGGTAGATGGTGATCCGGTGGAGCTTAGCAAGACTGAACAGAAGTTGTTAAGACTATTAGTTGAAAATCAGGGTAATACACTTACCAGAGATTTTCTGGTGGATAGAATATGGACCGATGGTGCTGAGTATGTGGATGAGAATGCACTTTCAGTCACTGTTAACAGACTTAGAAGTAAGCTGGCAATAAAGGGAATTGAATCAACCATACATACGGTGTATGGACAAGGATATGTGTGGGAAAAAGATATGCAGTAGAGTATTATTTCTATGAAAGTTAACGAATCAAGCTTGAAAAGTGAAGATTAGTGCTGCTTTCATGTATACGTGCTCACTTAATGAAGCCAAAGGCTTAAGTTTAGTGATGAGAGTTTATTTAAAAATGGCGGCTTTGGATAATTTTGTTTAGATAGTTTCGGATAGTTTTGAGAGGCAGAGTATGTTTGAAAATAAGACAATAGAACGAATAGAGAATATGTTAGACAGTGCTATGAATGGAGAGTTTCAGGAAAGTTATTATGATGAGACTAAGCTTTCAAGACTTGAAAGTAAATGGAAGAAATATCTCACTACATCTCAGATGTCGAAAAAACAGTTAGATGAGACAAAAAAGAATCTTGAAGGTCTGATTTCTGATATATCCCATCAAACCAAAACTCCCATGTCTAATCTGAAATTATATTCTGAGCTTCTGAGTGAAAGGCTTGAAAACAGGGATGACACTACGGATGATGACAGAAAACTAATATCCGAAATTAAAAGCCAGACGGATAAACTGGATTTTCTGATAATGTCCCTTACTAAGATGTCAAGACTTGAAAGCAATATTATAGAGGTAAAACCCAAGACTGCAGATGTGGTATCATTTGTTAAAACTGTTGTGGATTCAATGAGGGTACAGGCTAAGATAAAGAATATTACACTGCGTATTGAAAGTAGTGACGTAAAGTGTGATGCCTGCTTTGATTCCAAATGGACTAGGGAGGCACTGTCCAATATAATTGATAATGCAATAAAATATTCTCCTAATGATAGTACGGTTACAATTTCGATCATACCATATGAGATATATGTGGCGATTTCTGTTAAAGACGAAGGTATTGGAGTTTCTGAAGAAGAGTATACAAGGATTTTTGAGCGTTTCTATAGGAGTGAGAAGGTTTCCGATAAAGAAGGGGTTGGACTAGGGTTGTATCTTACAAGGGAGATACTTCAAAGGGAAAACGGATATATTAAGGTTAAATCTGATACTGGGAAGGGTTCTGAGTTTATTATGTATCTGTGGAGGGGATGAATTCTTTCGATTTCAAAGGAGAAATTGTTTTATATGGCTGAAGAAGAAAAGAATCAAATAGAATAGAAAATATAG
>CAMHMG010000281.1 GCA_946186175.1 uncultured Clostridia bacterium
TTCTACCTGAACAGTTACATTTGTATCTTAAGATGTATATAATATAACAGGCTATTCTTAAAATAATATTGAATTAATAATAAATTTCAAAAGAATAAGACTACCACAAAAATCCATTGTGGCAGTCTCAAATTATCTGTTCTATATTATCCTTCTTATCTCTTGGCTTATCGTAAAGGACTATGCCAAGTTCATCTGTATACAGAAAGTTACCTTATCTTTCCTTCTCTTCCACCATCGCAAACAATTCGAACTTGGATGCAACAAATGCAGCTAACATTTGATCAGAAAACTGACCACATTCTCCTTTTTTGATCATATCAAAAGCTACATCAGCAGCATAAGCATCTTTGTAGACACGTGAGCTTACCAAAGCATCAAAACAATCTGCCATTGCTACAGCATGTGCCCATATAGGAATCTCGTCTCCTTTCAGACCATCCGGATATCCGTTTCCATCATTTTTCTCATGATGCCATCTGCATATCTCATAACAATAACGATAAAACTCGCTATCTACCTGCTTGAAACGGTCAAGAATTTCACATCCGTATATCGTATGTTTCTTCATCTCCTCAAATTCACGAGGAGTAAGACGCCCCGGTTTGTTAAGAATAGAATCCCGAATAGCAATCTTTCCGACGTCATGAAGTGCCGCTGCATGTGATATCATATTGATCATTTCTTCATTCAACTTATATTCAGGATATAACTGATTCAAATGAGTCAGAAGAACTCTTGTAAATTCACTGACACGTTTGACATGCTCTCCCGACTCTGCACTTCTGAACTCTACTACTGATCCAAGCGCATTGATCAAAAATTCATTATTGCGCTCCATTTTTCTCTGATTTGCCATCAACTGCATAGTACGCTCATGCAGCTGATCCTCAATATCAAGTCTCCGATGATACAATTCAATCAGATTCTGTGTACGTCGCATAACTACAGTCGGCTCAAACGGCTTGTAAATTATATCTGCTACTCCGTACTCGTACGCCTTAAGATCTGTCTCATTTGTCGCCTCTCCGGTCAGCATGATTACCGGAATACGGTCTATCAGATATTTTTCCCGCATAAATAAAAGGACGTCCAATCCGGTCTTTTTGGGCATCTGAAGATCCAAAAATATCAGTTTGATATCATCTACATCTCCACTTAATATTTCAATAGCTTCTTCCCCGTCAGCTGCTTCCTTGATAACATACTGTTCTTCAAAGATAACTCTCAACATCTCGCGGTTAATTTTCATATCATCAACAATTAATAAAGTATCCATAGCCCCTCCCCTTAATCTGTTGTATTCCCATAAGTTTCGTATCTATTCAGCTATACTTCATAGATACGCAAAAGGCTCAGTGCTTACGCACATTCCAGTATGCCTGTCGTATCGTAAAGTTTGACTTTTCGTACGTATCTTGCAGTAAATGCAAGATACTACCTGAACAGTTACTAAGTTTCTATATTGTATTCTATCATTTTACAGCATTTTCATCAATCTATTTTTCTCCTTTACACAGGAAAAAAATGGAGACAGTGGATGGTTCTCTATCCCCTTATGTCTCCATAAAAACATACACATACAATATAATCGGCTTTAAATAGGGGGGAGATTCGTAATACTTGCATGGGTGAATGCTATGTGCTTCCCACAGATCTGGGCTTTGTATTACTGTTTAGCCAATTCTATTGTATGTGCTGTAGTTCAATTTTATCAAGGAACGAAATCAAGTCAATATGATGTGACAATATGTCACATATTTCTCTTATTAATCATATGATTTATATTGAATCGGGCAGAAGACTAACCATTACTTGAAATTCCGAGTAGTTATTGGATTTTCAACAATTAGCGACGTGCGTCGCAAGGCACAAAAAACACTCCGGCAGCGTTCCATGAACAGTTGCCGGAGTATCAGGTATTAATCCTTAGAGGATATCATTATTAATATAAATATTACTTAACAACAGTTACTTTGATTTCCTTTGCATATCCATTCCTTGCATATACATAGATAATTGTTGTTCCTTCTTTAATTCCTGTGATCTCACCCTTTGCGTTAACTTTAGCAATTTCAGGATCAGCAGAGGCATATCGGAACTCTTTGGCATGAGCATCGGAAAGCTGTTTCTTAGAACTGTCAACCAATATAGTTTTAGCTTTAATCTTATGTGTGCCACCCACGCCGACATAGATTATCGTATGGTTTGTAATCTTTATATCTTTAACATTAGTATAATTATTATTCTTCAAACCTACTATGTGAGCAGTAATTGATTTGCCTATATTAAGCTTCTTTCCGCCTGCTTTCTTATAAGCTCTGACAAGTATCTTGTAGTTCTTCTTAAGGTTGAGCTTCTTGCCATTGATCTTTGTTACAGATAATTTAGTGGTTGAATTCTTCTTAATAGTCTTGCTAGCTTTCTTGCTAAAATCCTTACCGCAATACTGTACAAACACCTGGTATCCGTCTGCATCTTTAACCTTACCCCACTCGATAATGATCTTCTTACCTACCTGATCAACCTTAAGTTTCATGTTAATACTTAATGTATTCTTTCTGAGCTTCTCAGGAGTAGCATACTTGTTAGCTGCAACCTCAACCTGTGCATCAGACTTAGCTTCCTTCGCAATCTCAGCAGTCTTATTCATCAATTTATTAACAAGTGCAGTATTTTCTTTTGTCGACGCAGCATCAAGCGTTGTTCCTTTAGCTGCATTGTCAACAATCTTTTCAACCGTAGAATCCAAAGAATCAATCACTTTCTTAGCTTCTTTATCAACCTCTGTCTTCAATGCCTTCTTCTGATTATTTGTAAGTCCCTTAGTGTTATCAATCGTCTTCTTAGCTGCCACAATCTGACTTTCCACCTCTGTTTTAATCGCATCTTTAAGAGTTGCTTTAGTTGCCTCAATAGCTTTTTGATATGCCGCCTCTACAGCTTCAACATATATTGATGAATCTACCGCATTCTTAGCATCTGCAATAGTTGTATCATTTTGTTTCTTAAGTTCTTCCTTCTTTTCAGCAGTAATATTAGTTAATGAATCAACTATTTTATTCACTTCCGCAACAACGTTGTTAATCTTATCTTCTGCATTTTTCTTGGAAGCTTCAAGAGTTTCATCTATCTTAGGCTCGTCTGCCTTCTTATCATCGGTCTTAGGCTCGTCTGCCTTCTTATCATCCTTACTCTTGTCTTCTTCTTTCTTGTCCTCAGTCTTAGGATTTTCTTTCCACTGTGCATATAATGTCATATCAGCAGTCGGAGTAATATCTGTTTTATCAGCATAAGCAGTTCCCTTTCCGTCCGCCTTGGTATTCCAGCCGTCAAAGACGAATCCTTCTCTTGTAAAGGTGTTGGCATTTAATGCAGCTTTTCCGCCGATCTCCTGAACTGCCATAGTTCCCGTTCCGCCGTTTGCATTAAATGTCACTGTATATTTTGTAACAGCTTTATAAGTTGTAGTTCCGTCTTCGTTATCCGTCTTGGTAAGAATCAATGTCGGCGGTACCGTTATATCCACAGTTCCTGTATGATCATTCTTATCGATCGTAATAGTCTTTTCCTCATTGATAGTAGCTGATACATTTTCATCATTGATAAGCTTAATAACAGCTCCATCTTCCGTATCGTCTATGGCACTCTGAAGATCAGTGTAATTGTTACCGCCAGTAGAAACAACGGATTCACTGTTGCCGCTTAAGGTGAATGTACCTAAACCGTTAGGATCGACAAATTCAGCAACATACCCATCGTCATCATAATAAATTTTTGCATTATACTCGTAGTTTATACCATTACTGCTATGCTTAACATAAGCGGTTTCAGGAGCATCATTAGTACTATCTTCTGT
>CAMHMG010000282.1 GCA_946186175.1 uncultured Clostridia bacterium
CTTCTTAACTTTTTAAAAGTACCCTGTAATTTATCCGATATACTTTCAAATGCCATATGTTACCTCCAAGTAACTATCCAAACCAATCTAAAACCTACTAGTCTATCTCAATAACTCTCATATATATCTTTCGATATCTTCTCTATCTCGCTAATCTTACTTCTTAACTTATCGTCATCAGTGCTTTTCATCAAATCTTCTGAGAGCTCATGAATTCTGCTTATTCTCTCGTTAGTTATAAGAAACTTCTCAACAAGCTTAAGCTTCTCCTCATAATCCTTCAAGATGCCATCGCATCTTTTCACAAGATCAAATACCGCCTGCCTGCTTATTCCTTCATTGTCACCAATTTCAGTATATGAAAGATCATTGATCACATGATCAGAATATATCTTCTTCTGATGATCTGTCAGCAACTCACCATAGAAATCATATAACAATCCGCGATATACATTTTTCTCTATGTCAAAACTGTTCATACTGACTCCGACCTTGTAAACGACTTTGCTAAAATCACCTTGTAAAAGTTTTTCACTTTACAACAACATTTGTTAGTATATACAAAAAGAAAAGGTCTGTCAAGTAATTTTTTTTGACAGACCCTAAAACGATCTAGTTTATATATTTTCCAGCATCATATGTATATCATCATTGATCTGTTTTTGTAATTGTTCTATATTGTTAAAACGCTCCTCATGACGAATAAAAAACATCAGCTCTGTCTTTAAATTCTTTCCATACAGATCTCCACTATAATCCAGTATATGAGTTTCTAATCCCACATGATGTGAATCAGTTACTGTAGGCTTAATGCCCAGATTACTTATCGCTCTATACTTCTGTCCATCAATCGTAACAGCGCTTGCATATACCCCTGACGCAGGAATTAATTTTCCGCCGGGAATATCCTGATTGATAGTCGGAAATCCTATCGTACCACCCATATGCATTCCGTGAACAACAGGACCATATACGAAATACGGATTACCCAGCATTTCATTAGCCACCTGGAACTTATTCTCCAACATATCCCTTACGGTCGTTGAACTGATAACCTTTCCATGCATGGTTTTCTTAGACAACGCATGTACCTCAAAATAATATCGCTCTCCCAGCTCCTTAAGCACAGGTACATTACCGCTTCTTCCTTTTCCAAAATGAAAGTCTTCACCAACATATATTGAGCGGACACCTAACTGTTTTGCAAGACAATTATACGCAAATTCTTCAGGAGATATGGAAGCGAATTCCTTAGTAAACGGATATTCGAGAAGTACATCGACTCCCAGCTCTGAAAAGTAATATGCCTTTTCTTCCGAAGTATATATGATCTTTTGAGAGCCTCCTGTTAAAATCATATTCGGGCTGCTCTTAAATGTAAAAACAAGCGTAGTACGTCCTTTTTTCTTTTCATTTAACAGATTTTCAATTATCATCTGATGACCAAGATGAATTCCGTCAAATTTTCCAAGCGCAATAGCTGTATTAGTTGTCTGATATTGTATTGCATCTTCGTTTTGTAAATATAACATATTCCGTATTTCTCCAAACATATAAATGCTTACAAAAACATCTTCCATGCTTTCCATGCATTTATTTTTTTATCATAACTATATATAGCTTTAAATGTGCCTACATGATCATACACAAGACATTTATCACCATCATGTTCTTGCGGCAAAGAGTCAAAACGTATATCATCGGATATATCTTTGATTATGTCGTTTGAACCTAAGATATTCCCATTTAAAAGCTTTCTGGCCCCCTGTTCCTTCACACATACACGCGACAGTTTCGGGAACAATTTATCTATAGTCAAAATATGTTCAGCAAGCCTGCCTTCAATCTCAAGTTTTTCTATATCATCAAGCTTTATGGCATCTTCTAAGAGGAAATCAAAACCGGTATCTGAAACATTGACGCTGCTTCTTACGAGACTATCCATTATACCACCGCAGCAAAGCTTTTCACCTATATCTCTACACAGACTTCTTATATAGGTACCTTTACCACATTTAACAGAAAATCTTACATACGGGAGTGATATATCACTGATATCTATATCATGAATAACAACCCTGCGAGGTTGTCTTTCAATCTCGATCCCCTGTCTTGCCAGCTCGTATAATCTCTTTCCGTTAATCTTGATTGCCGAATACATGGGTGGGATCTGATCATATTCACCTACAAAGGACATTATTGTTTTTCTTACTTCATTCTCTGAAACATTGACCTCTGATTCAGATATGATCTTACCCGAACTATCCTCTGTATCGGTAGTCTTTCCAAGCAGAAGCACAGCTTCATAACTTTTGTCCTTATCTGTAAGAAGATCACATAATTTCGTAGCGCTTCCAATACATACAACCAACACTCCCTCTGCATCCGGATCCAACGTTCCCGTGTGACCTATCTTCTTCTGCTTCAATATACCTCTAAGTCTCGCTATCACCTCAAATGAAGTATATCCTTTTTCTTTATATACGTTGATCACGCCATCATACATCTGTTGTTACCATCCGTTTCTGCAGCCTGATATCAGCCTGTTCATACTGTTTAATGTCTACCAGTACATCTAGTTTAAAGTCTATCTGTTCCTACAGTTTTCCGTTAATCTTTTCCTACAAATTTCAGTCAAACTGTTCCTACAGATTGCCGTCCAACTGCTCTTTGATCAGCTCAGTAATCTTAAGTATTATTGTATCTTTGTCACCCTCAACTTCACAACCTGCCGCCCTTATATGACCGCCGCCGCCAAATGCACAGGCGATAAGATTAACATTCACAGATTCATTAGATCTCAGAGAACATTTGAATTTCCCCTTCTTCGGATACTCGTACATCCAGAGTGCAGCCTCGACACCTTCTGTAATTCTTAAAGCATCTACGATTCCGTCAGTATCCAGATTAGTGGCGTCATTCTCATCAAACACCTCCTTAGTAAGACATGAAACTATAACCCTGCCATCAAACATCAGAAACGCCGAATCTAACGCTTTGGCAAGCATTATATTTTGTTTAAACGTCTTCTTGTAAAATGTACCATCAATAACAAACTGACTTCTGGCACCTTTCTCAATCAGTTTACCTGCTATCTCCATTGTTTGTCTTGTAGTGTTGGTATATCTGAAAACCCCTGTGTCATGTACTATTCCAAGATACAGACATTCTGCACATTCCATACCTATCTTGTCTTCTTCAAGCAGTGTATATATTGCTTCTGCTGTCGCACTGCAATCAGTTTTCAGAAAACAAACATCACCATATCCATCATTGCTTATATGATGATCTACACACATGGTTCTTTGTGCAGAGTTATAATAAGTCTTGAATTCTCCATGTCTGTCAAGGTCTCCACTGTCAAGTGATATACACAGATCATATTTCTTATCCTTTTTCTCATGAAGAATCTTGTCTGCTCCTCTCAGAAACATAAAATCATCCTTGAAATCATCAAGATAAATATCAACTGTTTTTTTAGCATAATTATCAAGTACATAATTATAAACACCAAGACACGAACCAACACAATCACCATCAGGTCTTATATGACCTAAAATTACGATAGTATCAGCCCTTTCAATTTCTCGTAAAAAATCGTTCATAGTACTCCTTGTCTGTCTACTCTGATGTGTCGACGTGACTATCATTCATCTCACCAATTACATCATCTATCTTTTTTGACATATTGATCGCATACTCAATAGACTCATCAAGAAGAAATGTAAGCTGTGGTGTATTTCTAAGATTAAGCCCGGAAGCGAGCTGCCTCCTTATATATCCTGACGCACTTTTAAGTCCTGCAATCGTATCCTCTTTAGATTGTTCATCACCAAATACAGATATATACACC
>CAMHMG010000283.1 GCA_946186175.1 uncultured Clostridia bacterium
ATCCAGAGATTCGCTCCAGTTCCTGTAGTTTCTTTGATTCAAGCTCTTCAACTTTTGCCTTCTGCTTATCCAAGGCCTGTTCTCTAGAGGCTAAGTTAGCTTCTTTCTTCTCGATCGCATCAGTCTTCTTATCGAGATTCTCTTCACGAGAAAGCAAACGCTTCTCCATTCTTTGAACCTCATTACGACGATCCTTAATTTCTTTATCGAGATCGTTCTTAGTCTTGATCGACTCTTCCTTTGCTTCTAGGAGAATTTCCTTTTTCTTGGCTTCGGCGTTCTTAACAGCTTCATCTATGATCTCTCTCGATCTATCCATAGCATCATGATTCTTCTTCTCAACTACATTCTTTCGATAGTTAGAAGCAATGAACCAGGTTGCAATGACAGCTACGATTAAAATAATAGCAAAAGCTATATAGCTTATACCTGGCACAGGAGCACCTCCTTATTAAATTATAATGCACTTAACATAAGTACAACATATAAATTTTATCTTTTTTTATGTAATATGTCAAGCAAAAGTTATAAATCGCATTAGTAAACACAGTCAATATACACCAATAACAATATAAATACTAACAACCTATTGAGCATAATTTCTCATAGTATCATTAATTAAATCAGTCGAAAAACCTTTGCTATAAAAATAGCGAAACACTTTCCTTCTGACTACCGGATCACTAATATCTTTATCTCTTGTATATTTGTTATATTGACTAAGAAAACAATCAATATCTGAATACTCATTATTCTCAAAATAATCTGTTATAAACTGCCTGTCAATTCCTTTTGTAATCAAAGCAAGTTCAATCTGTCTTCTGCTCTTATTCCTACAATAACTGTTAACAAACATGGTTACATATTCACTATCATCAAGATAATTATATTCTATAAGAAAATCAATAATCCTATCCACAACTTCACCTGGATATCCGCATGTCAACATCTTTTGCTTCATGGAAAATATTGTATAAGGTCTATGTTCAAGCAGATAAAGCGCTCTTTCCTTTCCTCTTTTGAATATTACATTATTAATAATATTATCAACCAGCTCATCAGGAACATCTTCACCTTCAATTATATTGTACTTTTTCAATTCGTTATAATATAAAGAAAACAAATATCTTTCATCGCTGTAGACCTTATATAATTTCCCGTTTGATTTGCTAATTCTGTTAATTATCATAATGATTATTCCACTTCATCAGCAGAAGAAGCAACCGTTGTATCTTCTGCATTCGAATCATCTATCAAACCAGCTGCAATACGAACCTTTTGTTCTACTTCAGCAGTCATCTCTGGATGTTCTGCAAGATATATCTTGGTATTCTCTCTTCCCTGACCTATCTTCTCACCATTATATGAAAACCATGCTCCTGCTTTATTAATTATATTCTCCTTAACTGCAAGATCGAGAATATCTCCCACCTTAGAGATTCCCTTACCAAACATAATATCAAATTCAGCTTCTTTAAACGGAGGTGCCACCTTATTCTTCACAACCTTAACCCTTGTTCTGTTACCGATAACCTCTCCGTTCTGCTTAAGTGTCTCAATCCTTCTGACATCCAATCTTACTGATGAGTAGAATTTCAATGCTCTACCACCTGTTGTTGTCTCAGGGTTACCAAACATAACACCAACTTTCTCACGTAACTGATTAATAAAGATTACAACACAATTAGACCTGCTGATAACGGCAGTAAGCTTTCTAAGAGCCTGAGACATAAGTCTTGCCTGAAGTCCTACATGTGAATCGCCCATCTCTCCGTCAATCTCTGCCTTAGGTACTAACGCCGCAACCGAATCAACTATAATTACATCAACTGCTCCTGATCTGACCATTGTTTCTGTAATCTCTAAAGCTTGTTCACCATTATCTGGCTGTGAAATATATAAGTTATTGATATCGACACCGATATGCTCTGCATATACCGGATCAAGTGCATGCTCCGCATCAATAAAACCTGCAATTCCACCGCGCTTCTGAACTTCAGCAACTACATGGAGAGCAACTGTCGTCTTACCACTTGATTCAGGTCCGTATATCTCTATAATCCTTCCCTTAGGAACTCCTCCGATTCCAAGTGCTATATCCAAACTTAATGATCCTGTCGGAATAGCTTCAACATTCATATTCGCAGCAGAATCACCCAGTTTCATAACCGTTCCCTTACCAAACTGTTTCTCAATATTTGCCAATGCAGCATCAAGTGCTTTCATCTTATCATTCATCTCTGTACTTGCCATATAATTAACCTCCTGAACATCTGTTCGTTTTTATTAATACTAATATAATATATATGATTTGTCAATAAAAAAATCGAAAATAAGTTCGATTTCTTAATAATCCTATAAATTTACAATAATCGGGGGAAAATAGGCATACAACTGCCTTAAGACATTATTAAAAATAGCATATTATTTCTTGAATGTAAAGAAAAATAATTGTATATTGTATATATTAGTTTCTTTTCAGTACAAAAAAACTATGACTATTAATTTTTTATTATTAAAGGGGTACAATTATGAAGCACATCGGAATAATCGCTGAATATAATCCATTTCACAACGGACATGCTTATCAGTTTTCACAGATAAAAAAAGTCTTTCCTGATAAGAAGTTAATAATTTGTTTAAGCGGTGATTATGTGCAGCGAGGTGAACCCTGCATTTTCCCCAAACCGCTCCGCTGTAAATGTGCTTTGGCGGGAGGTGCTGATCTTGTAATAGAATTGCCTTTTCCTTATTCTTCCGCTTCATCTGAACATTTTGCCACAGCAGGTATCATGACTTTATACAAAACCGGAATTATTGATACTATATGTTTTTCTGCAGAATGTGATGATCTTGATAAACTGTCATTTCTTGCAGAACTATTTCTCAACGAACCTGATGAGTACAGAAATGAATTAAAGAAAAATCTTGCTCTCGGTCTTTCATTTCCAAAAGCCAGATATAATTCTATCAAATCATGCTGTCCTGACAACAACTACGAAACAATTTTAGAGTCGCCTAATAATATTCTGGCTATAGAGTATATCAAAGCGATCAGAAAATATAATCTTCCCCTTGACATACATGTGATCAAGAGAAGTCATGATAACCATAATGAATTATCAAACAAAGAACATATATGTTCTTCCTCTGCATTAAGGAACACTATTGATCCTCTAAATCCCAATTATAATTCATGGAGCAATAATATTCCTGCTGATGTTCTTGATATTATTACCGAAAGCCCTGTATCCAAACCGATATTTTCCGATGATTATTATCCTTATCTTCAATATAAGATAATATCAGAGATAAATGATCTCAACAATTATTTTGAGATGACAGAGGAATTATCTAATACAATTAATAACTTATCGGTAATTCCGACATCACTCCACGAACTTATTGATTTATTATCTTCTAAACATAACACAAATGCCAGAATAAGACGTGCACTTTTCAATATCATTCTTTCCCGTACCAAAGATATGATAAGAGAATATCCTCCTGATATTGTATATTACATAAGATTATTAGGCGTACGAGAGACTTCTACACATCTGATCAAAGAGATGAATGAACTCTGTGATATCCCTATTATTAACAAAACCTCTCTTGCAAAAAAGATTCTTAACAAGAAGGCATTTACACTGTTTAACAAAGAAATTAATGAAAATATGCTTTACAGACAGACCTTTTATAACAAATACGGAATTATACTGCCGACAGATTATCAACAGTCTGTAATAATCCAGTAACTGTACTGGTAGAATCTCGCATTCACTGCGAGATTCGTAGAAAAATGTATATTTCACGATAC
>CAMHMG010000284.1 GCA_946186175.1 uncultured Clostridia bacterium
TAAATTATATTCGTCATCAAGGTTGATTTCAAACAATTGTAGATGTCAACATATACTAACTTAATAGCATTTTCATCATCAACCTTCTTCAGCTGATTACAAGCTTTTCTATAGTTTCTTTCATAGTTCCTATCTGATTTAAGTCTTTTGCTTTCAATATAGATAGCAATATCATCTGATTTTGCAATTACATCAGTTTGAGTTACCGAATCAAACACAATCCCATAACCCTTTTTCTTATACTCAGCTGCAATTACCAACTCGTATAAAAAGTCTCGTCCTTGATCGTTTTCTTCTCTGTCATAAAAATCCTTGCCGGAAACAATCTTTCTTAGTCTTTCGTTTAAACCTTTACTTTTTTCATCCTTGAATTGATCATAAACATAGACTATCTGATATATCTCACGAATAGCTTCAGCAGACTTCGCATACATTTCTTCAAAATCAGACAATAAAAGGATCTTCTTAACATCATTTTTCATGCTTCCACTTTCTTCTAAATGATTAGCACTAAAATCCAGAATATATTGTTTATACCTTGAATATCTTGAAATATCAGCATTTATTTTTTTCTCTTTAAGCCAATTAATCACTTCATCTATTCTATTAGCTAAATCTCCAACCTTTCCAGCTCTTACATATTCCGTTTTAGAATATGTATTCTCCGTTTTCACTTCTATTTTCATTCATTTTGCTCCTCTCAACCTAATCCCCTATTATCAATCTCCCAATTCCAACGACACTTTTACTTTTTTTTGCTCGTATTCCTTCATAAATAACTGACACTTATCTGTGTCAAGTCTCATAGTCCTTTCGCAATCATCCAAGCAATTACGGTTCGTGACAAACAACGCATAGCACATATCTTTCACAGAGGAACTATTTTGATCTTTCTCTCTGGAGCGGCTGCTTCGATACTCAATTCCGCAATAATCCGTATTCCTCTGAACATACTTCATAAACACCTGTGTCGGTCTGTACTCCTTTGGATCATCTTCCTTCGTATCTAGCCAAACTCTTATTTCCAACAGACTCGGGGAAAGCATGTGCTATTTTCTTAAAACCAACTTCAGTCTCATTTTTACCACAAAATCTGCAAGTCTTATGTTTGGGATTACCTAGATATTTTAATCCGTGTTTTGGTTTTAACAAACGAGTATTGTTCTTAAAATCAGGAGTACGTAAAACATCATAATAATTATCGTAAAAATCAATTACACTTTTATCAAAACTATCTTTCAATCCAATATTCATAAAAAAACCTTCCTTCAACTATAAACAAATAATCTTGAAATTCGATAGATTTTACTATATTAACTCTTACATTGATCCATTTGCCACAATAATATAGACAATAGTTATTTTATAATTATATCAGATTAATATCCATCGACTATGGCAATACTATTATAGACTCTTCCCTTTAAATGTCATACCCAATCTCTCTAATTTCTCCTGTTGTTCTTTACTCATACGTCCAGTTTTGTATCTTGTACCCTGATTGATCAGCCAATTTTTTTAACTTGTATCCGTCTGCTGAGATATAACCCCTTGGCACATCAATATCACCATGTTCTTTAACATATTCAACAGCATGAATATACCCTGTTTCCCACAAGGCATCCTGCGGCTTCCATATCATTCCTATGGCTTCCAGTTTATCTATTCTTTCCTGAGTTAGTTTTTCTCTGGTATAACTAAGACGTTGTGCTCTGAGCCAAACCGCTACTTTAATTCCATCGGGGCTGTAGTCCGCAGGAATATTATTAATATTTCCATGTTCATCATAATATTCCAGTACCTTCTGATATACAGAATCCCACTTAGACTCAAACCTATTCCAAGACATACCCAGTTCATCTAATAGGTGAATCTGTTCATCATCAAGTCTGCCCTTTGCATAATTATTCCTTTGACTCATTATCCATACCCCAAGTCTTGACCCATCTTCGGACAAGTATTGTCAAGGGTGTTTGTCAGATTTTTTTCTTTGGAAATCTTCATTGATTATAACATGCCATTAGAAATAAAACATAAAAAATTTGATTAAATTGGAAAAATGTATTGAATTAAGTTATGAACGATGTTATACTTTGAGATAGGAAAAGCACCCACTCCAAAGTGGATGCTCCCGATACGAGTTAACTCTTTTTCAAGAGTCGCCTCTCCCGTTTGCAGACAGGAGAGGCATTTTTATTTGTGCTTATTATTTCTCTTATCGAGAAAGTTCAGCAACGCAATTAACAGCATACCGAGCGATATCAGTAAGCCGATCACTCCCAGCACAACCATAATAGTTTCATAGACTGTCATACACGCCACCTCCCTTCCTATGTATTCCGGCAAGCCGGTCAATTGGCTCGGGAGGCTACCACCCCGTCATGGGCACTTTCCTAGCACGATTGCTCGTACTATATTAGATTACCATTTTTAGAACATTCTTTCAATAATAACATTAAATAATTTGCCGATTTTTAACACCGGCTCTCATTAATAATTATTCAACTTTAAAATCCCAATGCCATATTTCATGTACATCTTCACCATTTTCATACTGAACATAAAAATAATAATTGCCTGGTGTATTTACTGCTAATTGATATACTCCGTCTGAATATGTCCCTTCAAACTGTTTCAAATAATTAGTCCAGTAAGCATTTACTTTTTCTTCGTCATCTTTTATAAGTAAATTTACTTGTAAATTTGCATTTTCCATTTTCTAAAGAATATGCCTCATCATTCATACTATTATACTCAATAGATATGTCTGAAAAATATATAGTAAAGTATATTCTTTCCTCATCGCCATATGAAGTACTCACATCACAATAACAATATGTATCTTTAGTAATATTATTAAGTGTACAATGATTTGAATTATCGTCTGAGATTTTTTCAACGTTATAATCTTGTATACTTTCGTCATATTCTAATGTATACCAAGAATAACTAACATCTACGTCGTCGTGAACAGAGGTAAGTACTTCCATGTTACCATATGCATAATTATGAGAAATAGAACAATAACCATTCACGCGCATATTACCTTCTACAATTATTAAGGATTGTTCATCATCTATTCTATATTCGCCTGAATATAGTAAATCTCCCTTGGAATATAATCTACCACCATAATTCCAAAAATCACCTAATTCAAATGAATTAGCTGTAATATCTCCATCTTTAGAAACACATAAACTACCTATAAAACTACCATCAACAATTACATCGTTAACAATTTGCAAACTACCACCTATAACATTACCATAAACATTTACATTATCAAGAATATTAAAAAAATCCCTATATCCATAACCCGCATCTATTCCTGTTTCAGAAATTAAGTTACAATTTGCAATATAAACGCCACCCCCATATGCCCTAAATTCATGTAATACGATACTCTTATCTGATTGCAATGTTCCTCCATTACACATCACATCTATTTGTGATATATCAATATCTTTTTTCGATTTCAGAATACCATTACCATCAAAACATACCTTTCCATGACTCTCATAATCATTCGTTAAATCCAACTTATCTGCATATAAAGTGACGTCATTTGCAACTATTGTTCCGTTTTTACAACGCATATAAGGTATTTTTACATCTCCATAAACATTAACAGTCCCACCATTTATCTCTATCCCGCCAAAAACCTTATTATTATCTATATCAATATCAATTACATTACCTGCGATATCGTGGTATATTCCTTCAATAATCCCAGATTTATTATAAAGATCCAAAACCTCATCTTTATTTATAATATAAATAGCTTCTGTAATT
>CAMHMG010000285.1 GCA_946186175.1 uncultured Clostridia bacterium
AATAATGACGGAAGAATAATGGATACTTCTGTGGCTGCATATCTGCTCAATCCGTTAAAAGACAGTTATGACTATGATGACTTGGCGCGTGATTATCTTGGAATAACGGTTCCAGCAAAAAAAGAGCTTTTGGGTAAAGAAACCATTAATTTCATGAACATATATGAAAAAAATATATCTGACTATATTGCTTATGTTTCCTGCATTCCTTTCATGGCATTTACTAAGTTGATGGATGAACTTAAAAACTATGAAATGTTATCTCTTTATAAAGAGATAGAGCTTCCTGTTTTGTATGTTCTTGACCATATGGAAAAAGAGGGGATAAAGGTTGACAGAAATTCGCTTGGCGAATATGGAAAGATGCTTGGCAATAAGGAAGATGAGTATAAAGGCAGAATATACGAAGAAGCAGGAAGGGAATTTAATATTAATTCACCAAAACAACTTGGAGAAGTTTTATTTGACGAACTGTCACTGCCCGGTGCGAAGAAGACTAAGACCGGTTATTCAACGAATGTCGATGTACTCAATAAGTTAAAAAATGATTATCCTATAGTATCTGATGTTCTGGAGTACAGACAGGTTTCAAAATTAAAATCAACTTATGCAGATGGCCTTGCAACATTTATAAGTGAAGATGAAAGAATTCACGGAACCTTTAATCAGACAATAACCGCAACCGGAAGAATAAGCTCTACCGAGCCTAATCTTCAGAATATTCCTATGCGTACAGAGCTTGGAAGAAGTATCAGAAAAGTCTTTATACCTAAAGAGGGTTACGTGTTTGTTGATGCAGATTATTCACAGATTGAGCTTAGAGTTCTTGCGCATATGTCGGGAGATGAGAAACTGATTGCGGCATTTAATGCAGGCGATGATATTCATTCCATCACAGCTTCCCAAGTCTTTGGCGTCCCGCTTAAAGAGGTGGATTCATTGATGCGTCGTAATGCGAAAGCTGTTAATTTCGGTATTGTTTACGGCATCAGTGCGTTTGGATTATCAGAGGATTTAAATATTACAAGAAAAGAAGCTGCCGAATATATCGACAGTTATTTCAACACATATCCTGAGGTAAAGAAATTTATTGATGATTCTGTTGAAACAGCAAAGAAATCCGGTATGACAAGAACGATGTTTGGAAGAATAAGACAAATACCGGAATTGTCTTCATCTAATTTTATGCAGAGAAGTTTTGGTGAACGTATAGCCATGAATTCTCCGATTCAAGGGACTGCTGCAGATATTATTAAGATAGCCATGATAAGAGTTTCTGAAAGATTAAAGAAAATTGTGAATCATCACTTATATTGCAGATACATGATGAATTGTTGATTGAGACAAAAGAGAGTGAAGTAGAGCTTGTCAAAACAATTCTTGTTGAAGAGATGATGAAAGCTGCTGATTTATCCGTTCCGCTTTCGGTTGGAGTAAGTGTTGGTGCTACTTGGTATGAGGCAAAATGATAAAGGAAAGTTGATATGAAGGTAATTGGTATAACAGGTGGTATAGGTTGTGGGAAAAGCGCTGTGTTGAATTATTTGGAAGAGAATGGCGGGTATGTTGTCGAGGCTGACAAATTAGCCCACAGACTTATGCGTAAGGGCGAGGATACCTATAATAAAATAATTGATACATTTGGTACGGATATATTGAATGATGAAGGCGAGATTGACAGAGTAGTTTTCAGGGAAGTTGTTTTTTCTGATCAGAATGCTCTTAAAAAGCTTAATGTAATAGTTCATCCCGCTGTTAAAGATTATATAAAACAGGATATCAAACATAAAAGAGATTCGCTAAAATATAACTATTATTTTATTGAGGCGGCGCTTCTGATACAGGATGGATATAAGAGCATATGTGATGAAATATGGTATATATATGCTGATGTTGAAACGCGACTGGACAGATTGGTATCCGGCAGAGGCGGAAAAAAAGAATTCTATCAAAATGTCATAGCTAATCAGGCAAATGATAATTATTACAGAGACAATTCTGATGTTGTAATTGATAATAGTGGGGACATCTCAATTACTCAGAATGTGTTAAAGGTTTTATTGAATAAAATCAACTAATATGGTATTATATCTCTATATATACATATTGGTTAAATTATAGAAATGATATGGGGATAAGTATTATGGCTGCATTATCAAAATTTCCGGGATCACTGGTTTTTGGACTTGATATCGGTACAAGAAGTATAGTTGGTACTGTTGGATACAGAGAGGGTAAACAGTTTAACATAGTTGCCCAGGCGGTTAGATTTCATGATACCAGAGCTATGTTAGATGGTCAGATTCACGATATTGTTAAGATAAGCGAAGAGATTATAGAGGTGAAACAGCAATTAGAGGAACAGCTTTCTGGAAAGAAACTCAAAGAAGTATGTATAGCTGCTGCGGGACGTGTGTTAAAGACTGCGGTTGGTAAAGGATATTTCGAGTTCCCTGAACTTACATCTGTCAATCAGGAATATATTCATTCTATTGAAATTATGGGTGTTGAACAGGCACATGAGCAGATGATTAAGGAGAATGAAACTGATGACAAATTTTTCTGTGTTGGATACTCTGTTGTTAAGTATTATCTGAATGATTATGTTATCGGTAATCTTGAAGGACAGAAAGCTCATAAGATAAGCGCAGATGTTCTAGCTACATTTTTACCTGAAGAGGTTGTTGACAGTTTATATGCTGCTGTAGAGATGGCTGGTTTAGAGGTTGCCAATCTGACACTTGAGCCGATTGCAGCTATTTTAGTTGCTATTCCTGAGAATTACAGACTTCTTAATATTGCTCTTGTTGATGTGGGTGCAGGTACCTCTGATATCTCGATTACCAAAGATGGAAGTATAATTGGTTACGGAATGTTGCCCAAAGCCGGAGATGAACTTACGGAGGCTATAATAAAAGAGTATCTCGTTGATTTCGATACAGCCGAAATGATCAAGATGATCGGGCATAACAAAAAGCCTCTAAGCTATAAAGATATATTAAGCGTTCCTCATAAAGTAACACCCGAGGAGGTTTATGAGAAACTTGATCCATTACTTGAGGAGATTACAGAACAGACAGCAAAACGTATTATCGAATTAAATGGTGGTAAATCAGTTGCAGCGACATTTGTTGTAGGTGGTGGTGGAAAGATTCCTGGCTATACCGAAAAACTTGCAAAACACTTAGGACTTCCTCCTGAAAGAGTCGGGCTTCGTGGTGAGGAGGTTCTCGGAGACATTAACATAATGGTTGAGGATGTCAAGAAGGATCCGCTACTTGTAACCCCTATTGGAATCTGTCTGAATTTTTATGAACAGAAAAACAGATTTATATATCTTTTTGTTAATGATGAGAAGGTTAAGTTATATGACAATGATAAATTGACCGTATTTGATGCAGCGATGGCATATGGTTTGACCAATGATGATGTTTTCCCTAAGAGGGGTGCGGATATAACATATACTCTTAACGGTAAGAAGAAGTTTATCAGAGGTACTGCCGGTGAAGCATGTCAGATATCTTTAAACGGAAGTGAAGTTGGCATGAATCATTTAATTCAGTCAGGTGACAATATTGAGATTAAAGTCTCTACCAGGGGCGAAGATGCTAAGGCGTTGCTGGAGAATATTGTGGATTTAAGTGATTCCATAAAGTTTAATGTCAATGATAAAATAGTCGAATGTCCAAGATATGCTTCGGTTAACGGAAAGCTTGAATTAGGTTCCTATGAAATTAATGATGGAGATAATATAGATATTCTTGGATACTATACACTT
>CAMHMG010000286.1 GCA_946186175.1 uncultured Clostridia bacterium
CTTGTTATGAGAGCTCCAGATACATATACTAAAGAGGATGTAGTAGAGATAGATTGTCATGGTGGTATGCAGGTTATGAAGAATATTCTGCATTTAATAATAAACTTGAATAATATTCGATTATTTGATAGTAATGAATCAAAAGAAGATAATAATAATATATTAAATGATCGTAAAAATATAGATAAACAATCTTTAAAAGTGAGACTTGCAAGACCCGGAGAATTTACAGAACGTGCATTTCTTAATGGAAGAATTGACCTATCTCAAGCAGAATCTGTTATGGATATTATATCTGCTAAGAATGAGATTGCTGCAAAAACTGCAGTTTCACAACTTAAAGGAAGTCTAAAAAATAAAATTCAAAATATAAGAAATGAATTGATCCATAATATAGCATTTATTGAATCAGCTTTAGATGATCCGGAACACTACAGTCTTGATGGTTTTACAGATGAATTAAAGAATATATTATGTGATAAGAGATCAGAGATAGAACATCTGATTAAAACTGCTGATAACGGACGAATGATCAAAGAGGGTATTTCAACTGTAATTCTTGGAAAACCAAATGCGGGAAAGTCATCAATTCTTAATGTGCTTGCCGGTAAAGAACGGGCTATTGTAACCGATGTTGCCGGAACAACCAGAGATATACTTGAGGAGTTCATTTCAATTAACGGTATTCCTCTTAATATCATAGATACCGCAGGAATCAGAGAGACTGATGATATTGTTGAGAAAATCGGGGTCGACAAATCAATTTCTGTTATGGAACAGGCAGATTTAATATTATATATTATTGATTCTTCTGTACCTATTGATGAAAATGATATCAGTATAATGGAAAAGATTAAAGATCGACAGGTAATTATATTATCCAATAAATCTGATCTTAATACTGTGGTTAGAGAAGAGGATATTAGGAAATATCTTGATCATAAAATAATTGATATCAGTGCCAAAGAACAATCCGGTTTTGATGAACTGTATGATGAACTGGATAAATTATTTTTTCAGGGAAGAATTACTTATAATGATGAAATATATATAACTAATGAAAGACATAAACAGGCACTTATCAATGCTGTAAGTTCAATCAATATGGCAATAAATTCAATTGATGATGGTATGCCCGAAGATTTCTACACTATAGATTTGATGTCAGCCTACGAACAACTTGGATATATTATCGGACAATCGGTTGATGATGATCTTGTTAATACAATATTCAGAGATTTCTGTATGGGCAAGTGATGTGCGAGTTTGTGAGATGAGCAGAATAGGCAAACGTAATACATCGAGTCGAAGATGAGATGAGCAAGTGAGAATATATAAATGGAGAACTTAGTAATGAATAATTTAGAAGAGACATATGATGCCATTGTTATAGGTGCCGGTCACGCCGGTTGTGAGGCAGCACTTGCACTTGCAAGAATGGGCATCGAAACAATAATATTTACCGTAAGTATGGACAGCGTTGCAATGATGCCGTGTAATCCTAATATTGGTGGATCATCTAAAGGACATTTAGTTAGAGAGATTGATGCCTTAGGTGGTGAAATGGGCAAAAATATTGATAAGACTTATATTCAATCTAAAATGCTTAACCGTTCCAAAGGTCCTGCAGTTCATTCATTAAGGGCTCAAGCTGATAAGACAGAATATACGAAGCAGATGAGAATTACAATGCAGAATACCGATCATCTTACACTTAGACAGGCAGAGGTTGCTGAGATAATTGTTGAAGAATGTGTTAATTGTAAAAATGATAATAAAGAAAAATTAATTATAAAAAATAATAAATTATTAAATGATAAAAATAATGATATATTAAATATTGATAACGTCGGAAATGTTGATAATGATAATAATGAAACTGACGTTGAATATAATAATATTAATAATAATTTAACTACAGATAAATTTAATAATAACAATATAGATAATATAGGTAAGAACAAAATACAAAAAATTGTTAGAGGTGTACGTACCAAATCAGGTGCAACATATTATGCAAAGGCTGTTATCATTTGTACTGGAGTATATCTTAATGCAAGATGTATATACGGTGATGTTGTTAATCATACAGGTCCAAATGGTCTTTCGGCTGCAACATTTCTTTCTGATTCACTTATTGAAAGCGGTATTCCTGTAAGACGTTTTAAGACAGGAACACCAGCAAGAATTGATAAGAGAAGTATTGATTTTTCTAAGATGGAAGAGCAATTCGGAGATGATGAGATAACACCTTTTTCATTTACCAACAGGGAAGAGGATATAAAAAGAGATCAGATAAGCTGCTATCTTACATATACAAATGAAAAAACTCACGATATTATAAGAGCAAACATTGACAGATCACCTTTATTTTCTGGTGCGATAGAGGGTACAGGTCCCAGATATTGTCCTTCTATTGAAGATAAGGTGATGAAATTTGCAGATAAGAACAGACATCAGGTATTTATAGAACCTGAGGGTGAATTTACTAATGAAATGTATATAGGTGGGATGAGTTCATCATTACCTGAAGATGTTCAATATGCGATGTATAGAAGTGTTCCCGGATTAGAGAATGCTAAGATAGTTAGAAATGCATATGCTATTGAGTATGATTGTATCAGTGCATTAATGCTCAAACATACATTAGAATTTAAAGACGTAGAAGGTTTATATAGTGCCGGTCAGATGAATGGAAGTTCCGGTTATGAAGAGGCCGGTGCTCAGGGAATTATGGCAGGAATAAATGCTGCCAGAAAGATACAAGGTAAGAGTGAGATTATTCTTGATAGATCACAGGGATATATTGGAGTACTAATTGACGACCTGGTTACCAAAGAAACAAAAGAGCCTTACAGAATGATGACTTCAAGAGCCGAGTACAGATTGCTTTTACGTCAGGATAATGCTGATTTAAGATTAACTGATATAGGTCATGAGATTGGTCTTATCTCTGATGAGAGATATGAAAAGTTCTGTGGAAAGCGTGATCTTATTAATAGTGAGATTGAACGTTTAAGTGAAACTATGGTTGGAGGAAATAAAAAGATACAGGAATTTTTGGAATCAAAGAACAGTACTCCATTAAAGACTGCTGTTTCACTTGCAGATTTGATCAAAAGACCTGAGCTTGATTATGAAAGTATAGCTGAAATAGATATGGAAAGAAATACTGTAATAAATAATGAATTTTACAGAAATAATATTTCTAAGGATGTAATCAATCAGATCAATATAGAGATAAAATACAAAGGTTATATTGAAAGACAACGCTTGCAGGTGGATCACTTTAAAAAGTTAGAGTGTAAGAGAATTCCTGAAAATATCGATTATAACGATGTTAAGAATCTTCGCAAAGAGGCAAGACAGAAACTAAATGATATTCGTCCGGAAAATATTGGACAGGCATCAAGAATTTCAGGTGTTTCTCCGGCTGACATTTCAGTGTTGTTGATCTATCTTGGATGAAAATAATAATTATTATTATGAACAGCATTTTTATTGTTTGTTTATATAAAGTTGTTATGGTAGTGTAGTTATGTATTAATTTGGAGGAGATAAGTATGAATAAACTATTAGTTATTCCTTCAATAATATTTTTTGTATTGGGAATAATAGGATTAATATTACCTGTAATACCTCAGATACCATTCTTTATTATTAGTATGTTATTTCTTGCATCTGCTTCAGAAAAATTTAGAAGATATATTATTACAAATAAGGTTTATATAAAGTATATCAAAAAATATATAGATAAAAATG
>CAMHMG010000287.1 GCA_946186175.1 uncultured Clostridia bacterium
AATTGATAAGTATGTATCACAGCCCCGTCCTTATTCGCGTACTAGACCAAATGCAGGAGGAGACCAGCTATGAAAAAAATATCACTGAATAGTTTTGAAGAAAAGCCAAAGTCAACGGGAGAAGAATATCAGTTAGATCCTACAGAAGAATACATAATTAATTTTGAAGAAGAGATCCCATTTCAGTCTGCAATAATGAGTTCTTTTCAAATTATGGGACCGCCACCGGCACTAAAGAATTATCATGCGTGGTTGTATAAAAACAATTTTAGCTATGAAATGCCCAACCCAACAAATGAAGTTGTTGCTCCATTCTATGGAGTAGCTCCTCTTTGGAAAACGGAGTATTCCCAAGGCATTGTTGTTAAGGCAGAAGATGACGATGATTATTACATAGTGATGGAATGCAGTAGTAAAAATAAAGGATATAAACATACCAAGGTCATTCTTACGATGGGTGGGTGTATGTAAATTTTAAGGGAATGGGAACTGGTCTTTTTTATAGCTGAAAAAGAGGTGAGTGGGATACGATTGATGAAGCAGGGAGCAAAGGGCTCTGAGGCTGGATGGGGAAGGCTTAAGAGCGGTGCTGGTTTCATTGCGTTGGATTATGCGAAGAGAGTTTAATATGGTTTGAGGGTATGCCCGTGGTTATCTGACCGGAATGGTTGGATGGCTGCGGGCTTTTTCTTTTTGTCCATTCATTACATAAAAGTGACCTTCTGTTACATGCTGTTTATTATAGTCTTCGAAAGGCCGATAATAGAAATGAGTGACTATGTTTATGGAGATGATGACATGATTGTTGGAATCTGTGATGATGAAAAAAATGTTAGAGAGCTGATTGCCGCTTATATAGGAAAAGTAGATGATTCTACCGAGATTTTGTTCTTTAAAAACGGTTCTGAGGTGCTGAAATACGCCGAACAGGGTAAAAGAATAGATATTTTGTATCTCGACATTGATTTAAAGGAATCGCCGGATGGTATGGAAGTGGCTGCTAAGCTGAAAGAAAGGCAGATAAAAGAGGGAAATGCCGCTTCAGCTCTTCCTTTGATCATATTTATTACCGGTTTGCCGGAGAGGATGCCGGATGCATTTGGAGTAAGAGCATTTCAGTTTTTGGTTAAACCGATTGATGAGAAGCAGTTCGGACTGGTGTTTGATCAGGCGAAAAAGGCTGTTTTCTGCGTGACTAAAGGAAGTAAAGCGAAAAGCCTTTTTGTAAGCTTTGGCGGATTAAAGAGAACTGTACTGATTCCGGACATCCGGTTTATCGAGAGTAATGGTCGCAAGCTCATTATTCATTTGAAGGATGAAGTTGTGGAAACCTATGGAACGACCGCTGATATCATGAAGGAACTTGATAAGTCCTTTTGCCAGGTGCATAGGAGCTTTATTGTAAACATGAATCATATTTCGGATTACACAAGAAGCAGTATTCAAACTACAGACGGAGAGTCTGTCCCAATGTCAAAATACAAATATAAGGATTTTGTGTCAGATTACGCAGCTTTTCTGGAGAGTGAGCTATGTTGAGTAACATTACAGATATGAGCATATATCAAATAATTGCAGAACTGATTGAAATTCCCTGTAGGATAGTATTTCTTTTTGTCCTATGGAATAGGTTTGTCCCGCTTTTTTTCGGAGAAAGCAAGACGGAAAAGAAGAAAGTACTTGTTCTGGCTATGGTAGTAATTGTGACAGAAGTTCTACGGTGGTGTGTATTCACAGATGGATTTCCGATTTGGATGCTCACACTGTGTGGGATACCGCTATTATATGCTTATTTATACAAAAGAGAGAAAATGCCGGAAACAATATTTTCACTGATACTGTTCGTAAATCTAAGATATCTGTCTTTTTTTGCCGTTAATTCCATAATGAATGCAGTTTCAAAAAGAATGATGTCCGGTATTGAAATGACAGAGGATGTTGAATCATTTGTTTCGTATAGGGTAGATATTCTTTCTCTTCTGTCTGAGGGAATCTATATTGTGATACTGTTGATTGAAATCCTGCCTATTATATGGTTTGTGAAAAGACCAGAAAAAATGAGGTGGATGGAGCTTTGTTATCTATCTGTGATGAACATTGCGGGGATTATCCTAACACGGATTATGATGGGGATAGCTGTTTTGGATACCGCTGATGGATCCATTATTCTGTTGGATGAAAAGCCTCAACTTCTATGGCTTTTGCCGTTGGTAGCGATTCTTCTATACTTTGGCGAATTGTCGGCAATTCTCATATGGCAAAGATATTGTGAATTTAGGCGACGGAGTGAATTGCATTTAGCCAGGAGCTTGGAGGAAGAGGCTATACGAAGGCGATTGGATGATACGGAACATTATTATGAACAGGTGAGAAAAGTAAGACATGAAATGGCTAACCATATGACTAATATCAGGGGACTTGCAGAGCAGGGCCTTAATGAGGAATTATGCAGATATATCACTGATATTGATGATACAATCCGTTCTGTGGAAATGCGGTATAATACCGGAGATCCGGTCACAGATGTTGTCATGAATGATAGATATAGGAAGGCTGAGGAAAGGGGAATCACTTTTTCTTCAAACTTTGTATATAAAGGTTCATGGGGAATTCCCGTGTATGATTTATCCATTGTGTTGTCGAATATCTTGGATAATGCCTTGAAGGCGGCAGAAGCTGCTTCGGCAGAGTTAAAATACATAAATATAAAAATGGCTGACAAGAAAAATGTTATTCTTCTTGTTTGTGAGAACGGATTTGATCCATCAGAGAAAGTATTGAAGGGCGCAGATGATATATGGCATGGGATAGGATTGAAAAATGTTGAGGATATCGCAGAACGATACAGTGGAACCGTCAATGTCAAGAAGTCGGATTCTGTTTATAGAATATCGATTCTGCTTAAAAAATGTCCTTCTGTTACATGAAAGTGACCTTCTGTTACAAGTGGGTTATATTCCAACTTTTAGAATCCGAAATAGCAATTGAGAGATAAGGAAAAGTCTCTATCTATAGTAGAAAGCGAGGTTAATCATTATGAGAATAGGAATGGATGGATTAAATAGTATTCCTGAACAGGAGCGATATGCAAGACTGCATGAAGCACAGGATGTAAAAAAGGCGGAGCAGGTAGGAAAACCTGACGATATGAAAGAGGCAGGTGCAAATGCTATGCCTGCGGATGAGTATATTCCTTCGGATCCGGTGAAGGGAATATACAGACCGGGAAAAGATGCGGATGGAAATCCGAAGATTGATTATATTGATCCTAAAAAGGATGTGTCGCCGGAGTCGAAAGCAGATGATAAGGTTTTAAGTGATCCAAAGAAGAGCGAATCTACGACAACCGATACAGATAAGGTGGATCGAGAAATAGAAAAGCTTAAAGAGAAGAAAGCACGCTTGGAACAGGAAATTCGTACCGCTGAAGATGATCAGAAGAAGAGACTGGAACAGGAGCTTCGTCAGGTCGAAGCTGAGCTGTCCCAGAAGGATAATGATAATTACAGACGTCAGAATGCAGTGGTTTCGTAATTCTATTATAGACATGTGGAATTGGCTAAGGACGGCGAAGGGATTCAAGGATGATTAGATAAACAGATTCTTTGGATTCCTTTTTTTGTGAATATATTTAGGAGGTGTCAGTATGGATATCGGAAGTATTGGAAATGTGGCAAGCGCATATCAGTATGCGAATCAGATCAAGAATAAACAGGTTTCTTCATCTGGGTTTGCCAATTCTTTGAAAGTG
>CAMHMG010000288.1 GCA_946186175.1 uncultured Clostridia bacterium
TAATTTGAAATTATAATTACGTAATCTGTATTCTTCAAACATAAATAATTCCTAAAATAATATAATCTTTACTTAACTGTTTTAGCCTTGTTCTTCATATCTTTAATAGGAATATTGGCATATAATGCCGGAACAGTTCCATTACCACCTTCAGATTCAGTCTGAGTAAGCTGAATATCAAGACTGGAAGTGTCTATCTCCATATAACGTGATATTACTTCGATAATATCGTTCTTAATTTGTTCCATGATATCCGGAGAACAATTAGCTCTGTCTGAAACGAGTAAGAGCTTTAATCTGTCTTTTGCATAATCCCCGGACGATTTCTTTTTATTAAATAAATCAAATAATCCCATAATATCAGCTCCAATCTTTAGTTAGACTTTTTAAATATCTTTGACAACTTCTTAAAAAATCCCGAATCATTAAGGTCTAAAAATTCTACTTCTTCACCTAACACTCTCTTACATATATTCATATAGGCACGACCGGCTAAAGAATTATCACCTACTAACGGCTGACCCTGATTGGTTGATATTACAATGTTCTCATCATCCGGAATTGCTCCGATAAGATCTATTGCAAGAATTTCGACAACATCCTCAATTGACATCATCTCTCCTCTTTTAACCATATCCATTCTTATCCTGTTGACGATCAAATCTGTTTTCTTGATCTCATTCGCTTCTAATAATCCTATTATTCTGTCAGCATCTCTTATTGCCGATACTTCTGGAGTAGTTACTATTAATGCTCTGTCTGCTGCAGCAATAGCATTTTTGAAACCCTGTTCTATACCTGCAGGACAATCTAAAATAATATAATCAAATTCTTTCTTAAGTTCATCAACAAGTTTCTTCATCTGCTCAGGCGTAACAGAGGTTTTATCTTTTGTCTGTGCAGATGGAAGAAGAAAAAGATTAGGATACTGTTTGTCCTTAATTAATGCCTGTTTGTATCTGCAATTACCTTCAACTACATCAACAAGGTTATATACTATACGATTCTCTAATCCCATAACCACGTCTAAGTTACGAAGTCCGATATCGGTATCAATAAGAACAACTTTTTTATTTAATTTGGCCAATCCTGTTCCGACGTTGGCTGTTGTTGTTGTTTTACCAACTCCGCCTTTTCCGGATGTGATTACAACAACCTCGCTTTTTCTATCAGACTTTGCCGATCCGGATTTGGTTTCTTTATTCTTTTCAACCTTATTATCGTTTTTCTTTTCGATTTCTTTTCCGGATTTGCTTTCCTTTAAGTCGCTCATCTTTTATCCTCCATACTTAAATTATTATATCTTGAATTGCTGATTTGGATATGCTTTCCACATATATATGGTCACTTATCACTGTAGCAATCATAGCATCCTGCTTAGCATTTTTCTTTTCTGTTGTTTTTCTGTCAAATATTTTTTCGAAGCTTTTCTTATCAAAACTTTTTTTGTCCGAACTTCTTGCGATAATATCTGCTATCTGAATCTGAATAGGTGACATTGTAAGTGCGATAACAAAACAATTTCGATTGCCGTTTGCACCGGCGCTGACACTGCCGGTCAGGTTACCGATTATAACAATATTGCCACCTGCAACAACGGATGCACCGGGATTGACATCACCAATTATAACAATCGAATTATCAGCTTCAAGTTTCTGACCCGAACGCAAAGTACCTTTATAGAACATACCGGTAGATGATGTATTGATTATCTGACTATCGTGAGAGTTAGCAACATACAGATTATTGTCATTATTAGTTACCGGCATTAAGTCAGAAGCCATTGTATTTATTTTATCATCAAATGAATTATTGATAGCTTCACGAAACAGATCTGTAGCTGTTCCACTGTCATCTATGATGTATTGAATATTTAGTTTTGATTCAGCTTGTATCAGAGACAACATTTCATCAAGTTCCTGATTAGAAAGCTGTCTGCCTTCAAATGAAACTGCAATCTGTTTGTTACTATCAAAAAAACTATCAGCACTACTGAGTCGTATTTTTAATTCATCTAATATTTCATTAAACGAAGACTCTGGATCAAGTGCTATTGAAATTCCGTATTTATTACCTTTTATTATTACTTTGTTATTCATTTTATATTAATCCTTTACTATGAAAGTCCAAGAAGTCAACTCCCCCTACTCAAAACACTTATATATAATACTCCAAAAATCCAAAATCGGCAAGTTAATCTGACATATTAACGTTACCCGTAATAGATGCGTTTTCCAAAGCTTTGGGATCAAAATAATAAGCATATATAAATCCGGCTAATTCTTCTGCATTACCTGACGAATAACCATAAGGAATTACTGTTGTTACGGAAATCTCAGGTTTTACAAATGGAGCATAAGATACAAACAAAGCATGTGCAGGTCTTGCAAGGTTCTCCTCAGCAGTTCCTGTTTTACCTGCAACGTCCACTTTGATCTGATTAATTATCATATTTTCGTCAGTATGATTCTTGATAACTCGTCGCATACCGTTATGAACCGTATTCCATAATGGTTGTTCAAAGCTTAGAGTTCCATGTACGTTATGTGGATTCTCATAGGTTGTATCACCGGAAATATCTTTGATTTCCTTAATTATACTTAAATCATAACAGGTTCCACTTGTAGCAATTGTTGTAACATAACGCGATAACTGTGTAGGTGTATACGCATTAGTACCCTGTCCAATAGCACTACGTACAACAGTTTCATCAGAGATCTTTGGATCTATCTCATCCAATTCAATACCTGAATTAGTATCTAATCCAAACATACCGGCATATTTAGCAAGCTTTGATAAACCATCACTGTCGGAGAAATGATTCTCGCCGCCACCTAAGCGATAACCAACTTCATAAAAGAAATAGTTACAGGAAACCTCTAGTGCTTCTTCTATACCGATTTCTCCGTGCTTACCGGGATAATACCAACATTTTGCCGGTGGATCAACCTTATTATATATACCTTCAGCATCAATAATAGTATCTAAATCAATAGCTTTTTCTTCGACCGCAGCTATTGTGGTTAACATCTTATATGTTGATCCAGGTGCAGTTCTCTGCTGTGTAGCACGATTATATAAAGGTTTTGTTTTATCTGAAATCAGCTTAGCATAGTAATCGGCATCAACTGAATTAGTCAAACGATTGTTATTATAACTAGGGTAACTTACCATTGCAAGTATTTCTCCTGTATTCGTATCAGTAACAACGACTGAACCTTCACAGGGATCTAAGGCAAGCTGAGCAGGAGTGATCTCAAGTTTGTTGATTTTCTTTCTGATAAATTTGTAATCAGATAATTTACCCGAGACAAAATCTTTATAGTCTTTATCCTTTTTCTTATCCAATATACCTTGTTCAAATAATACATTGATCACCTCTGTGCCACTTATAACACTCTTACGAATCATAAATTTTAATACTTTTTTATCAAATTCCCTGTCATTAGACAGTTCTTTTTCCAGATATGAGATCAATGCATTAAATACCTCATCCGAATCATAGTAATCATTAGATAGATCAAAAGAAGATATATCAATAGCACCCTTATTAATAGCATAATGAAGATAAGTACCGAGTGAAATCTCATCTGCTAAGTACTTTTTGTATGTTTCATCCGTACTTTCAATAGTTTTTGTATTGTATATTCCATTGTCACAAAGCATTGAATAAATGTATGACATATAGGTGTCATATTCCGAATCTTTTTGTTT
>CAMHMG010000289.1 GCA_946186175.1 uncultured Clostridia bacterium
CCTCCCATAACCTATTTATAGCATTTTTACCATTAGCATTGCAACTACATTTATTAAATAATATATCTTCCACTATTCTTTGACTGCCTCTTTAAGCACAGCCAATATTTCTTCCTCTGAGTCCAACGTCATCACTTTAGCCGTGAGTTCATCAGCTTCAGCTTTCGACCACTTTGAAATGATACATCTGGCTGTAAGTACAAGTACAGGATTAACGCTGTACTCATCAAGACCAAACGACATAAGGAGAGGTATCATAAGCGGATCTGCTGCTGCTTCTCCACACATTCCAACCGGAATACCGACTTCATTTGCGCATTTAATAATATGCTGTATAGATCTTAGCACAGAGGGCTGGAATGTAGAATAGAGATAAGCAACCTTTGCATTACCTCTGTCAACACTCATAGTATACTGCGTAAGATCATTAGTACCGATGGAGAAGAAATCAGCCTCTTTAGCTAAAAGATCTGCTATTAGAGAAGCTGATGCAGTCTCAATCATACATCCAACTTCAACGTCATTATCAAATGCTTTACCTTCTGATTTCAGTTCATCCTTAATTTCATTTACAAGCTTCTTAACTCTTCTAATCTCATCAACAGTAGTTACAAGCGGAACCATTATCTTAACTTTTCCAAATGCGCTGGCTCTTGTAATTGCTCTAAGCTGTGTCTTATACATATCAACATTGCCAAGACAATATCTTACAGCCCTATAACCAAGGAACGGATTCTCTTCTTTTTCAAGACCCAGGTAAGGAATATCTTTGTCTCCTCCAATATCCAGTGTTCGGATAATAACTGTCTTTCCCCCCATAGTCTCGACTGCTTCTTTATATGCCTCAAACTGTTCCTCTTCTGATGGTAAATGTGTGTTATCCATAAAAAGAAATTCTGATCGAAAAAGACCTATTCCTTCGCCATCACCTTCAATTGCTTTCTTCGCATCCTTCGGAGTACCGATATTACAGAATAACTCAAGCTTTGTTCCGTCTGCGGTCAATGTCTCTTTTCCGACAAACGCCTTAAGTTCTGCCTGCTTTTTAATAAATTCCTCGCGTTTTATCATGTATTTTGAAAGAACATCTCCATCCGGGTTAATATACACCACACCCTCAGTTCCATCAACGATAGCTGTTTCCTTATCCTTAACAGCATCCACTATTCCGGGAACGGAAAGGACCGCAGGTATCTCCAGAGCTTTGGCAAGAATAGCTGAGTGAGAGGTCTTGCCGCCAACCTCCGTGATGATTCCGGCAACATTTTCCTTAACTATCTGTGAAGTCATTGACGGAGTAAGATCCTTACATACAAGAACTGTACCTGGCGCAACACTGCTTATATCGACATCCTCAATTCCGAGAAGTCTCTTCAAAATGCTGGCTTTGACATCCGCAATATCGGAAACACGCTGACGCATCATATCATCATCTAAATGTGAAAACATACCGATAAACATATCACATACAGCCGTAAGAGCTGATTCCGCGCACTGTCCCGAATCAATCATTTTATCCATCTCTCCGGACATTGCCGGGTCAGATATCATAACAGCATGTCCTAAAAGGATCTCTGCTTCCTTTTCTCCTATAAGCCTCCTTATATCCTCTGCCTTAGCATTGGTATCCTCGACAAATTCATCTATTGCTTTATGAAAACGCGCTTTTTCCGAAGCTGTATCCGCAATCATTGTAGCATCAAAAGATAGATCATGTTCAATTATACGGCATATACTGCCAATACCTATACCACGCGAAGCCGCTATTCCGTTATTCATGTTTTTCTCCATCCTTTCCTTTATCTTAGATTATCAGACAATTACTAATCTCATTGAAATGTATATATGAGTTGTGCAATTAACCATCGCTCATTACACAATCACTCCCCTACGATACGCAGAGGAGTGATAATTATATTGTACTATAATATCAGTCGCCCATTTCATCTTCAATAAACTGTGAAATCTGAGCTAATGCATCTTCTTCGTCACTTCCTTCACATTGAAGCTCTATCTCTGAACCACCTTTGATACATGCACTCATCAGAAACATTATGCTCTTACAATCATAACTGTTTCCGTTGAAGTTGATATTCACACTGCTATCAAAACCGGCAGCCATCTTTGAAAGAAGACTGGCGGGGCGCATATGCATTCCCAGTTCATTTTTTACCGTAATATTTTTTGATACCATATTCTTCTCCTTCCGTTATCTCCTTTCTAGGTAATTGCAATCCTCAGAAACGGATCTGTTGGTCATTGGTTAACGTTCGTAATTATGTGATTACAATAGCACCGCAAATAATCACCGTCAATCATTTTAATCACTTTTTAATTATAAAAAACTGCACAAAAAAATATAAATATTCACTAACACTCATTAATAATCAAACCGTTTTTCACAAGAAAAATGTATCAAAAAAGACCTTCAGCTGCATTTATATACAGATAAAGATCTTAATTCATTATTTGTTGCGATAATATGCAAACATATATTGCTGATAAACACCATTATACGGACTGTAATTATCAAAAGGATAATCATTGGAATATTCAGTCTCTAACACTCTCTTGATCCAGACATCAACAGGAAATGCATCCAGGTGGTGCAAGCCAAACAACAGCATACAGCTTGCAACCTTTCTACCTACTCCATATATACTCATAAGACTTGGAAGTATCTCATCATCAGGCAATGCAGCGATTGCTTTAAGATCAAGCTTGCCATTAACAACTGCCTCAGCCGTGCGTCTGATATACTTATCCCTGTATCCAAGCTTACATTCATCCAAAGACTCATCAGACATCGCAGCTATCGCTTCCGGCTTAGGAAATGTATAATACACCTCTCCTCTGCCGTCATACCGTTTCTCTCCTGCGCGTTCACAAAGTTTTTCTATCGACGCTTTGATCGCAGGAATATTTCTGTTCTGGGATATTATGAAACTGATAAGAGCCTCCCACGGATCCTGCCTTAATATCCTAATACCGCATTCGTGCTCACACGCCTCATACAGAAATGGATCAGAGTTAATGTCAATCTTTGTTCTGATGCTTTGATAGTCCTCATCCATGTCAAGATATGGACTCCATACATCATTGTACTCATCATCAGTACAGTCTAACTCGTACGAGCAATCATCCTCAGCTTTCCATATACAAAGACAGTGGTCACCATGAATCACACGGTAGCCGTCATTCTCTATAGGCTGCCATCTGAAGCATTGTCCGCTATCCGCAATCTTTTTAAGGTCGAAGTCATCTGTAATTTTAACTGTTATCATCCGTACACCCTCAACACAATGTTTTACCCCAAAAATAATATCAACTCAATAATAAACCTTTAACAAAAATCTCAATTCCAATGGCAATAAGAATTATTCCTCCAACAATTGATGCTTTTCTCGCCAAACGCATCCCAACTTTTATGCCAATTTTTAATCCTGTTTCACATATTATAAATGTTACAACTCCTATTATAACAGAACTTAAAAATGCCATATAGATTTTATGATCTGCGATCGTGAAACCTACCGAAAGTGCATCAATCGAAGTTGCAATCCCTTGAATAATAAGCTCATGACTTCCCAAATCAGATTGAGTCTCATCTTCCACATCTTCGTCTTGATCTGTCAGTGCTTCGTATATCATCTTCCCGCCAATAAATAACAACATCAAAAGAGCTATCCACGGAA
>CAMHMG010000290.1 GCA_946186175.1 uncultured Clostridia bacterium
CAGCAGCAGAGAGTTGCGGTAGTAAGAGGAGTAATAAATGATCCCGAAATTCTTTTTGCAGATGAACCCACCGGAGCCCTTAACTCCCAGAATACAGAGAATGTATTAAACATACTTTCAGATCTTAACAATGAAGGTCAGAGCATAGTGATGGTAACGCATACGATTAAGGCGGCAGAGAGAGGGAACAGGATCATTTATCTTGCAGATGGAATTATATCTGATGAGGTAGACCTTGGTGAGTATGTTGGAGATTATAAGGATGAGAGCAATCCGAATCAGGATAAGGCAATAGAAAGACATAGAAAGCTCAAGGATTTCCTGCAGGAGATGGGGTGGTAAAATGATTGGTTTACATAATGCCGCAGTCGGAGCTGCTGATACGCAACAGATATTTTCAATAGAAATGAGGTGCCGTAATGTATAAATTATATTTTATAGCAAAGAACAACATGAAAAGGCAAAAAGGCGACATGATAACATTTTTCATACTCACCTTTATTGCAGCATTTCTTATATTCAACTGTGCTTCAACGCTGCTTGGCATGGGAAATGTAATGGATGAGAGATTTGAAGAGATCAATGGTGCTCATGAACTGCTCTTTACCGGTGACACGGACGCTGAAAATGAGTGCGCAAAGAAAGCATTTGAAGACAATGAGCATATCATTGATTACGAGGCAACACCTTGTCTTGGTCTGTATGCGGAATATAGGAATAAAGATGACGATGACTGGCAGGAGTACCAGTTCTTTATGGAAAGTTTCAATCAGGAAAAGAAATACATGAAGACGATAGATATCGATGCAGACAGCCTTTCGGACAATGACATTCTTATGCCCTATTTCTTGAACAGCAGATTCCATGTTGGAGACACCTTTCAACTTAAAATAGAAGATACAGTGTACGATTTCAATGTTGCAGGATATGTTCAGGATCCGTATTTTGCGTCATCAATCAACATTACTGTATATTACACATATATTTCGCAACAGATGAAGGATAAGCTTAACAGTGACTATCCGGATAAAGCAGTGGCAAATACGATACACAAGGGCATTATAGATGAGTCGGAGCTAGCGCCGGTGAGCTCTAATGTGGTTGAATATATCTACAGTACAAATGATGATACAGAGTATTATACAACAAGTGAATTGGAGCAGGAGATAACTGAAAGCTACAAGGAATATATCGCACCATATAGGAGTGAGGAACCTGGTAAGAATTATACAGACTACCTTGCAGTCAACTGGCAGGCGATGCGAGGCGGTGCACAGTTCCTTCCAATGATAGCAATGGCAGTGATTTTCATGTTTGCAGTACTCATTCTTGTTATCGCTATTATCATCATTTCCTTCAGCATTAAGAACTTTATTCAGAGAAATATGAAAAATACCGGTATACTTGAGGCATCGGGCTACACTGTGGGAGAGCTTCGTGGGGCACTTTCGGTACAGATCGTGATGGTAGCATTTATCGGGGCGGTCTTAGGAGTTATCGCAGCGGTTCTTACCAGCGCACAGTTTGGCTCACTTGTAAGTCAGGTGCTCGGGCTTTCATGGAACCAGCCGGTCAATTACAAAATGGCAGTTTTCACTGTAATTATTCTTTCGCTGTTAATCCTTCTTGTCTCAAGAGGCACAAGCAAGGTATATAAGAAGGTGACAGTTTTAGACGCACTTCGCGGAGGAATAAATGCCCACAACTTCAAACGCAATTTCTTCCCCTTTGAGAAGACATTTCTTCCAACACCAATGGTGCTATCGCTTAAGGAAACCTTCGGTGAGGTAGGCAGAAACGTACTTATGCTGTTAATAATGATAGTACTGACACTTTCAGCACTTTTGGGATTTGGAATGATGGAGAACTTCGGTGCTGATCCAGACCGTATTTTGAAGATAATGGGTTTTGAGGGTGGAACGATCCTGGTAGAGGCAGATGAGGACGCCAGAGAAGAACTTATTGCAATGGACGGCGTGGACAATGTGCTTGAACAGTACGGTTTTGAGCCTACCGTGTCAAAGGGTGACAAGAGCCAGAATGTATATACTTATGCATTTAAGGATATGGATAAAAGACTTAACATGGTGCTGATTTCCGGACGCACTGCAAAGCATGACAATGAGATAGTGATAACGTCAGGAGTGGCAGATGACTTTGATGTGGATCTAGGGGATGTGCTTAAGATCACATTTGCAGACAAATCCGAGGATTATATCATAACAGGAATTGATCAGAGAATGGAGCGTATGGGAAGGGATATCAGCATGACCTTTGAGGGAGCAGAAAAACTTCTGCCTGTAACTCCGAATATACAGTACATGATCACTGCCAAAGACGGCATAACTTATGAGGAACTAAATGATCAGGTTAAGAAGCTTGAAGATGAGGGAAAGATTAACGATGTAAGTACGATGGATATCGCAAAGAATCTTACCGGAACTTTAGCTACGGTTAATATTGCAATGAAAATGCTCTGCATAATAATTAGCATAATCACAGTCCTTGTGGTAATATTTGTTGAGGCGCTTGTAATAAGAGCTAAGATAGTAAGAGAGTGGAGAAGTCTTGGTATCAGCAAGGCTCTCGGTATGACATCAGGACAGCTTATTCTGCAGATTATGATGTCCAATGTCCCTGTGATCCTTGCGGGAACAGTTATCGGAGCGCTGCTTTCAGAATCCTTTGGAAGTAACGTGTGTATTGCAAGCTTCTCATTGTTCGGTATCAGGCAGGTGGCATTTAGTATATCACCAATCTGGCAGATTATAACCATAATCGGAATTTTTGTAGTAGCACTTTTCACAGCGGGACTGTTCGGACTAAGGATTAGGAGTCTGCAGCCTGTGACGATGATAACGGAGGAGTAAGAGAGGAATTGATAGAAGGTTAATGGATTGTATATAAACGTGTTTTACTGTTGTGTTTTGAATAAGTAAATAATTATGGAAATGGGAAGTCTTTTTGTAAGGCTTCCTATTTTATTTGTAAACAAAATGTCAATAATAAAAAGGAAACTTGTTATCTTGCTATTATTTCATTTTCATTGCTTTGATTAGCGATAGCAACGCGGAAATTGTTCGTCTGTTGTAATGATTCCTCAAAAGAAGAACAGGAAGAAAAATCAAATGAAAACGATAATACAACAACAGAAAATACCATAAAAACAGATGAACCAATAGGTGGTGTTGATGTTATAGAGAATGCAAAAACTGAATTTGAAAAGGGTGGCTATTCATATATAAGTAATAAAGATTTGGATAAGTATTGTACTAATCTTGTCGGAGTGAAGGTATATGTTGTTGGAGAGATAGATGATTTTAATGAGGGGAATATTCAAATAAATCTTTCCGATGAATTTATGTTAAGTACATTTTATTCTGATATAGATTATGCAAATTATGTTGATAAAGGGGATTTAGTGGCGATATTTGGAGAGGTGACAGGATCTGATACATATAAGCTCGCGGGCACAAGTGTTCAATTGCAAAATTGTAAAGTGTTTGCAGTAGATGACGAGGCAATGCAATATGATTTGCAAACTACAGATACATCATTAGAGCAATATTTGGTATTAACTGATACAGTTGCAAATAATAATTCTAGTGATATAAGTAGAGACGAATATATATCTTTATGTGAGAAGATAGATTATACAGATGTTCTGAGAAATCCTGATAATTACAA
>CAMHMG010000291.1 GCA_946186175.1 uncultured Clostridia bacterium
AAAGTAAATGCCTTGATTGTTGATATAAGTCTTTCCTTACTTACATCTAACTGTACCTGAGATGCACAGGCATAGGTTCCAAACGAAGTATATGGATGAAAATACATTGGATAATCCCACGAATTTGCTTTTTTAAGATATCCCTCTAACATCTGATATCTAGGTACAGGAAGAAATTCCTTATGATTGACCTTATATCCCGGATTAACACCCATTCCGGTAAGCAAATGTCCCTGACTAGATAAATTATCATTTAATTCAGTTATGTAATCTGAAAACCTGTTCCAAATGTTATGAAGCGATCTCTCTTTTGCAAATGAGAATTCAAGATTGTTGTAAGAACAGTCAAAAGACAGATTGTCTCCTGTAACCGGATCAGTTGCCGAATAACAAAAGCCCTCATTGTCAATTCCAACCTTATCAAAGCCGCGATTATCTATGAACTTCTTTGTCACAGCTTTAGTAATGTTATAATCCGTCGCCTTTCCTCTAAGATTAACTACAGGCATTTCAATTTCAACACCGATATAATTATCCTTATTCTTCTCGGTCGGCGTGATATATTTCTCATACAACATTTCCATAATCTTATCTTTCTTCATGGCTTCCAATGCCTCCATTTTATATATCCAATTGTAAAACTCTTCATAACACTTATTTGGTTGTGAATATTATATATTTTCAAAACGCAGACCTTGGCGAAGGCGTTGGTAGTTCCAATGACACTTAACGAACACAGTGAGTTCTAGTGTCATGCACCTACTTGGTATGCACCGTATTGGGGTGCATTATGTACCGCTACGCCTGAGACAGAGTGAAAACGTGTCTGCTTTTGAATTATATAATATTCACGAATAAAGAATAACGTATATGGGTTTTGCAATCACCTGATTATTTTTATAGATTTGAATACGCCAGATACAGATGATTAACAGCCTCTATATCCTCATGATATTCATTACCATGAACCGTTCCACTATATACAAGCTTTTCATCTTTATATGCAATAAGTGTCGTAATCGGTACTTCTTTCCAATCCTCTTTACCAAATCTCTTTTCTCCGGGATGACCATCACCATATATAACACTGCTGTTAATCAACGGCTCTGTTGAAAATAAAACTCCGCATTTACCTTGATGATAATAAAGAGAACCTTTCAGATTACTGTGTGCATATAGCAGACTTCCATCATATATAAGCAGATTAAGTTTATTTCCAACAGATATGCTTCCTATTAATTCATCAAGGATTTCAAACCGTTCCCTTTCATCCAAAGGCCTGCCTTTCTTATTTCTCTCTTCATTTATCTTATCTATAAGATATAGAAGAATACGTTCACTATCCGTATCCCCATGCTGTCTTCTTACATATTCATCCATAGGCTCGTAGTCAAAAATCGTCCCATTATGTATTAAGGTCCAACGTCTTCCATCACTGTCAAAAGCAGTAAAAGGATGACAATTGCGAAGCTCAACATTACCGATTGTTGCATATCTTATATGTGCCAGTACAACAGGCGAAGCAATCTTATCTTTAAGTCGCTCTTTAAGATATGCACTTTTCTCAGCCGATAGAACCTCACGCTCTATGTTAGCATGATCACCTGAAAGGACAGCTAATCCCCATCCATTCGGATGTCTATCACTATGTGAGTAGAATTCCGTAAGAAGACTGTTAAGTTTGATATCTGCATTTCCGCTATAACCAAATAACTGACACATATTCCTACCTCTTTAATATGCTTTGCTTATTATATTCCTACCATTGTGGTATGTCAATATCAATAATCATACTATACGAGTATGAATTTGTATAACACAAAAAAAATATGGCTGATTATAGGAACTGCCTATAACCAACCATTCATTATTTGTGTCTATGAAGCTTCTCTTCATAGATACGCGACAGGCATGGTGCTGAAGCACCTTCCTGTATACCTGTCTCATCGAACAATGTACACTTTTAATATTCAAATGTACTAAGAAACCTCTTAGCTCTGTCAGTAGAAGGATTTTCAAAGAATTTCTCGGGAGTAGAATCCTCCACTATCACTCCACCGTCCATAAATATTATCCTGTCAGCGACAGCTTTGGCAAAAGCCATCTCATGAGTAACTATTAACATTGTGCGATCCTGTCTGGCAAGTTCCATGATGACATCTAAAACCTCTCTCACCATTTCAGGATCTAATGCTGCCGTAACCTCATCAAACAATAGAACCTCCGGATGCATGATAAGCGCTCTCACAATCGCCACTCTCTGCTTCTGACCACCCGAAAGCTGTCTTGGATAATTGTCTTTCTTAGAAGATAAACCAACCTTATCTAACAATTCCTCCGCTTCTTTTTTTACTTCATCTTTCTTTCTCTTCTGAACCTTTATTGGTGCCAACATCAGGTTTTCTATAATCGTCTTGTGAGGGAATAGGTCATAACTCTGAAATACCATTCCTATCTTTTCCCTGTATTTTTTTATATTACCTGAAGACGGATTAACAACTTCACCGTCTAAGAGTACTTTACCATCCTGAATCGTCTCTAATCCGTTAATACATCTTAAAAATGTACTCTTTCCACACCCTGACGGACCAACGATAACAACCACTTCGCCTTTCTTAACTTCAAGACTTATATCCTCTAATACGGTAAGGTCTTCATATTTCTTATTCAGATGTTCTATCTTTAATATCTCATCCATATTAGTTCTCCCATTTCTTGTATCTATGAAGCTTCTCTCATAATCAATTCCATTTCTTTTCTATATATTTAGAAAGGTGACTGATTGGCCAGCAGGCCAGAAAATATAACAGGAAAATTACCGCAAACACCCCAAAGGCAGCATTTGGCGAAGTCTTCCTATTAGCTTCTATAATCTGTTGTCCAACCTTTAACACTTCGACAATTCCTATCATCATGATAAGGCTGGTAGTCTTGATCATTCTTGTAATCAAATTGATCGATAACGGTATCAGCCTTCTTATAATCTGCGGAATAATAACATATAAGTATGTTTGTAATCGTGTCATACCAAGAGCTGTACTGCTTTCATATTGAATCTTAGGAATACTGATCATACATCCTCTGACAAGGTCTGCCATCTCAGCTGTTCCCCAAAATGAGAAAACAATAACAGATGACGCTTCCGCTGATAAATTAAGTCCGGTCGTTTTGGCTATTCCGAAATAAACTATAAATAAAAGCACCATCTGTGGCATGATTCTTACAATCTCGAGATAGACTCTTGAGATCACAGTGATCACAGGCTTTTTTAATGTCATAAGCATTCCGATTATTATTCCTAATACAATACTTATTATTACTGACAAAATGCTGATCTTCATTGCCACTAAGAGACCTTCTAATAATCTTATTAGATTTTTTCCTTTAAATATCACTTCTATTCCCATATCATCAGTCTCCAAACATTGCAAATCGAATTCTCCTGCATCTATTCAGCTACGCTTCATAGATACGCGACAGGCATGGTGCAAGGGCACATTCCAGTATGCCTGTCGCATCGTAAAATATACATTCTTCTACGAATCTCGCAGTAAATGCGAGATTCTACCTTAACAGTTCAACTTTCCTGCATCTATTCAGCTATGCTTCATAGATACGCGACAGGCATGGTGCAAGGGCACATTCCAGTATGCCTGTCG
>CAMHMG010000292.1 GCA_946186175.1 uncultured Clostridia bacterium
TCTGAGTTAAGAAGAAGTGTAATCGTCATAGCGTATGCATCTTTACCAAGTTTTCTTCTGATAAGCTCTGTGCCGCCAAGCATATTACTCCACTGATCATCTCCACCAAACTGCATATTACAGCCATATTTCTGATACAGACTATAAAAATCATAACTCTGCATAATCATATAATTAAACTCTAAGAATGAAAGACCTTTCTCCATTCTCTGCTTATAGCACTCTGCACGAAGCATATTGTTAACAGAAAAACAAGCTCCAACTTCACGAAGGACTTCAACATAATTTAAGTCAAGTAACCAATCTGCATTATTGACCATAAGAGCTTTGTCATCTGAAAAATCGATAAATTTACTCATCTGCTCCTTAAAGCAGTCGCAGTTATGCTGGATAGTTTCCTGCGTCATCATCTGTCTCATATCGGTTCTTCCGGATGGATCACCAATCATAGCTGTACCACCGCCAATAAGTGCAATAGGCTTATTACCTGCCATCTGTAATCTCTTCATAAGACACAATGCCATGAAATGTCCTACATGAAGACTGTCGGCTGTCGGATCAAAACCGATGTAAAAAGTTGCCTTTCCATTGTTAACAAGTTCCTTAATTTCTTCTTCATCTGTCACCTGCGCGATAAGTCCACGCGCAACTAATTCGTCATAAACTGTCATAACTCTTTTTCCTTTTGTTTTATTTGATGTTATATAAAGTGCTTTTTTATGCACTTTTACTATTTATTTTAGTATACACAAAATTTCACAGATTTACAATTATTATTTTCTAATATAATAATATTATAATTCATGTTTTCCTTTTTTCTTGGTAATATCCTGCATATATGCAGCTGTTATAATACCACTAGGTAACGCAATTACAGCCATACCTACCAATGCAGACATGATTGTGATCAAACGTCCCCACACCGATACCGGCGAAATGTCACCATAGCCGATTGTTGTAATAGAAACCGACGCCCAATAAATCGCTTCAAAGAAATTATCAAAGAGTTCCGGTTCAACCTGAAATATTATCAGCGCCGTTGCAATAATGTATGCTATCAGCAATATCAAAACCGCCGACAACTGCCTTTTAACCTTTCGCAGCACATTGAGTATGGTTACCATAGTCTTGGAATATCTGACAAGCTTTAATACTCTCAATACCCTGAAAACTCTTAACAGACTTACAAATGTCGAATCCGGATAAATAAATGATAAAACAGGTGTAATGTAAAGAAGATCAATAATAGCCATTGGTGTAATTGCATAAAACAAATATGCCTTATAACTCTGGACACCCATCTTGTAATCTGAAGTAAACAGACGAAGCGCGTAATCCATAATAAAGAGAATCAACGTAATGATATCTACAGTCAATGTTATATCATTACTAACTCTGGTTGCCATTGGAATCATGCCAACAATTACAGCTATAAACATCATAATATCATACGAGTAACTTGCCGGGTCTTCAGAAGTTCCAGCCTCTATTATCTCGTAGATTCGTCTCTTAAATATAAAAACTTTCTGTCTCCACTCCATATTATACTACCCCCTATTTTAACTATTTTACAAAAACAGTATCAATGCACCAAGCACAATCAATATAATCGACATTACAATACTGAATATAATTACAATAATACTGAAAATGTCTGTTTTATTCTCTACCCCCTGGTCAGAAATGAGATTCTGTTGCACCTTTTCCTTCTTAATAAACCACATGTATTATCCTTACATGATACATTTATATTCCAAACGTATCACTTTTCCTTTCTTAAAAGATTTCACCTTCAAATGCAACCCCTAAAGCTTGTGTCTATAAAGATATTTTGCAATAATAATCATGTTCTTGTCAACAATTTTTTGACGTATCCCCTCCACTTTTACAGTTTTTTACAAAGCATCAATGCCCATCTTAGTCTCATGAATGACTACATCTTGTAATAGAAAATAGCAAGATTCGTTCTATCTCTTAAATCTAACTTACTCAATATCGTGCTGATATAGTTTCTTACAGTTCCCTCAGACAAGCAGAGATTATCAGCACATTCCTTGTTGGACAATCCCTGCGCAACCAATTCTACGATTTCATACTCCTGCTTGCTTAGACCGTATTTTTCATAGTCAAAGCCCTGATTCTTTTTTAACATGTTCGGAATCTTCTCCATGACATCACTTCCAAATACTGTCTGACCTTCGTAGACTGCTTTTAATGCAGGAACAATGCTGTCATACTCCTGCTTAATAATATATCCTTTTGCGCCAATTGAAAGAGCTTTGACAATATATTCATCATCATTAAATGTTGTCAGAAATAATATCTTAGCATCACTATATTTACTAATTATCTCTTCTCCTGCTTCAAGACCTGTCATCCCTTCCATTCGGATATCCATCAGCATAATATCAGGGTTATACTCATTATAGAGTTTTATAGCGTCACTACCGGAATGTCCGCATGCCAATACTTCTGCCTCTTTGCTTGCCTCGATAATCATTTTAAGTGACATCGCAACTAATTTATCATCATCTACAATTACAATTTTCATATCAGATCTCTCGCTTTCCTATAGTAACAAATATTCTAAAACCATCATTATGAGTAATGAGAACATTACCTCCGACTCCGTTAATCCTTGCCCTTATATTATCAAGTCCCATTCCGCTCAAATCCATACTGTCTCCTTCTTCACTTGAGCTTCCTTTAATACCATAATCATGGATTACCAGTTGATACATAGCAGGATGTTCAATCAGCGTTACATCAACATTTTCATTGGTGCTGTGTTTGATTATATTAGAAACCGCTTCCTTAACCACACCTATAATAGCATATTTGATATCCTTATCAACGTCTGATGAAATGTCGACTTCCACATTAAGTTTTCTGTCCTCTTTAAGTGGAGCGGTTATATCATCAATTGCCGTAGGAATATCTATCGCCTCATCTCGCAGATCGTGAACACTGTTCCTTATGTTATTCATTGCAGTATCAAGTGTATTTTTAAGTTCATTCAAACCTTCTTTAAATGTTTCATCACAGCAAATGGTAATCAATGCCCCAAGCTGTAATATCGCTCTTGTTAACATGTGTCCAACGTTATCATGAATTTCTCTGGCTATTCGATTACGTTCCTTAAGTCTAACCAGATACACCTCATCATCCCTCGCCTGAATCAGTTCAGAATTCTTTCTCTTAAGCTCATCGGCTTTAATTACAGATTCATCACGCAAACTGTTAACCGCTTTTTTCAGTTTGTCGTTTCTACCACTTTTCACACTTAGATAAAATGCGATAATCAACAATAGATCGACATAAAGGATTGTCGATATAGAATCCGTATGTGAAGAAAAATTAAACACGGTTAAAATCGCTAAAGCCCCTACAAAATAATTCCTTATGATGACCGCACCATACAACGCTATCGGAACCATTATCACAAGGTTCTTATCAAAAAACGGTGTCAGTGCAGTTATAATCTGTAAGACAAATGCAATCTTTTCACTTAATAGCTCCAGCCTCATATGATCCTTTTGAACAGTCTTAAACAATAAAAAGAAGTCAAAAAAAGCAACTGATAAAATTGAATATAGAACGACAATAAGGTATCTGTCGGTCATAATCTTCTGACCGACAAATACCGTTAAAA
>CAMHMG010000293.1 GCA_946186175.1 uncultured Clostridia bacterium
GAACAACATTGTACATGTGCCAGTTGGAAAGGCTTCTTTCTCAGAGGAGCAGTTATCAGACAACTTCCAAGCGTTAATAGATGAGATAATTAAGGTTAAGCCTGCTGCAGCTAAGGGACAGTATTTCAGAAGTGTAACACTTTCTTCTACTATGGGTCCCGGTGTTAAGATCAATACAGTTAAGTTAATGTAATCTGTGCAGAGAGTTAATGCTTAATGATAAAAGACGTCATGTCCAAGATTTTGGATATGGCGTTTTTTACTTCCTTCTTGATAGATTGCGCTTGATTGAGAATCTTTTCAGTGTTATTATATAAGTATGAAATTATATCATGAAATAACTTATTATATCGTTTTATATCGTTTTATATCGCCGTACACTGGATTATACTTAAACACTGGAGGGCTATTATGGCTAACAAAAATCCATATACACTTAATTTTGGGAGGATCCCTAATGAATATATAGGCAGAGATATTATTATTAATGAGATTGTCGATACGTTAAATAGTGAGATGGTTGACAGTCAGGCGTTTAAGCTTGTTGGAATTAGAGGAGCCGGAAAGACTGTAACCCTGACAGCTATTGAAAGGGAATTGGAAGCTGATAAAAAGTGGATTATAGTTAATCTGAGATATAATGCAGATATAATTAGGGATTTGATATCAAATCTTTATAGTGAAATTCCATTTGTCACCAAATTTGTAGATGCTAATCTTAATCTGTCAGCCTTTGGTATAGGCCTTGAAATATCGCAGAAAAGTCCTGTGTCAAGCCTTGATGTTGCCCTTAAGCTTCTAATGGAAGAGATTAAGCGTAAGAAGATGAGAGTGCTTATCACAATTGATGAGGTACAAAAAACAGAGTCCCTTATTGATTTTGTGCAGGAGTTTCAGATCCTCATACGAAAGGACTTGCCGATTTATCTTGTGATGGCCGGTCTTTATGAAGATATAGAGGATATAGAAAATACGGATGGTCTTACATTTTTGTTAAGAGCAGAGAAATATGAGATGAAACCATTAAATACAGATGTTATAAGAGAAAGCTATAAAGAAACATTAAAACTTTCCACTGATGCAGCAAATGAACTTGCGATTCTCACAAAAGGCTATGCATTTGCATATCAGGTTATAGGTTATTATATGTGGGAATCCGGCAAAAAAGAAATTAATGACTTGACATTGGTTAAGGTTGATGCTGCACTTAGAGAAAAGGTTTATGAAAAAATCTGGAGTGAACTTCGTCCCATGGATAAATGGTTTCTATCATTTATAGTGAAGAAAGATAACATGCCTGTTTCAGAACTTCTGGAATTGACAAAGAAGAATCATAACGAGTGGAGTTCACCTAGAAAACGACTTATTGAAAAGGGAGTTCTTGATGATACAAGAGGTATGGCCATAATAAAACTACCAAGATTTAAAGAGTACGTAGAAAGTGAGCAAAGGTCCTGATTCCCGTGCTTGCACGAGAAAGCAAAAATAATAATTCGGGAGGGAAGAATATGAATGTATTGATTATCAATGGAAGTCCAAGAATGAACGGAAACACAACAATCGCTGTGAATGAGATGGTTAAGGTCTTTGAAACAGAGGGCGTTAATGCAGAGGTGGTTCAGATTGGCAACAAGGATGTGAGGGGATGTATCGCATGCGGCTCATGCTTTTCTAAGGGGAAATGTGTATTTGATGATGTGGTTAATGAGCAGCTCCTAAGTTTGAGGCAGCGGATGGACTCGTGGTAGCAACACCGGTCTACTATGCTTCTGCCAACGCAACGCTTATTGCGTGTCTTGACAGACTGTTTTACAGCACACATTTTGATAAGACCATGAAGGTAGGAGCAAGTGTTGCGGTTGCAAGGCGCGGCGGTTGTTCTGCAACATTTGACGAACTGAATAAATACTTCACAATCTGCAATATGCCTATTGCTTCAAGCCAGTATTGGAACAGTGTACACGGAAGGGAGCAGGGACAGGCCGAACAGGATCTTGAAGGATTACAGACCATGCGCGTACTCGCCAGAAATATGACATTTCTTATGAAGAGTATTGCTCTTGGAAAGGAACAATTCGGACTTCCTGAAAAGGAAGAGTGGCAGCCAACACATTTCATAAGATAATGTTATAACATTTATTCATCCTGAGAGCTATCGTTATGTCTGTGCTCAAGATATGCCTGGAATGCGTTACATAATAGTGGATGTGTTAATGTCATGGTAAGCTTAGGCGGGGAGTTCTTCACAACAACCACCTTGTTTGATGCTATAGAAAGTGACAGACTGTTATAACTGTCATGCGGATCTATATCGAGATTAGAAAGCTGAAAAGTCCCCTGAGAAAGATTGACAAGTGAGACGGCATCCTTCATCAGATAGTCAAAGTTCTTTTTGTAAAAATCAAGGCGCAGTGCGTCAGTGTGGTAGTTGTATATTCCAAGCTCATCCATTTCCGAAGGGTGGCATGATGTTATACATGCTTTGCCGGGATATAGGAATAACGTGTGTTTGAAACGGTTTCCGGCTGGCTTTTTGTTATAGAATGATTCGATCATTCCTGTTGCGTACAGAGGCAGCCAGCTTTCTATTGCTTCTGTCATTTCTGTAATATCTCTGTCAATATTGTGGATTATCTTGATATGCGTTCCGCCTTTAATGCAAAGTGCCATGAGTGCGGCCCACTTAGAACGGAATGCTGCATCATTGATCATCCATTCCATACCCTGGTCTGAATAAAGTAATAATTCATCGGCTTTCTCTTTTATAGCGCAGCCTAAGAAACGCAGAACTGCCTGTTGAAGTCCTTTTATCCCCTCATAAACGGCGCAGTTATCGTTAATAATGTCGTTAGAAACGAGCATTTCAAGAGGCGGTATCGGAATATCATAATTAGGTGAGAAGGTGTTAATTGTTCCCAGAAGATGATCTATTTTCTTGCGGTCTGATTTGTCAAAATCGTTCATCCATGCATGGAAGTTTAGATATAATTCCTCTCTGGGAATTGACTTTTCTTTGTCTAGCTGCATATTAGATGTTGAGTTCATGAGCTCAATGAGATCGGGAAAGCGATTCATGAGTTCAAGCTGATCAAATAAAGCCACGCATATTCTGTTAAATAGCTCGGGGTTTGATTTCGGTGAACGAATCCCTTTGCGAAAACGACTTATATAAGATGAGTCAACATTAACCAGTTTGCTAAGCTTGATATTGGGCATTTCACAAAGTGACATTACTTTGTCAAGCTTCTCGCTAAATGGCAGCCTCTTAATGTTTTCTGTATTGGTATCTGAAAACAGATAGCTTTTCAATGCTTCTCTTATCAATTCCTCATTGTTAACATTGACTTCATCCATGAGTGTTTGAAGTTTGTTGTTCTCAGTAGCATACTGAACCATACCGTCAATCAGTTTGGTGACAGAGGTGCTTTGAGAACCCGGATTTCTTGAACCGCTTCTTAACCTGCTTATGGTTGATGGGGTACATTTGGCGTAAACGGCTATATCGCCGGTACCGGTTTCTAATATTGTAAATAATTCATTGATTCTATCCTGAAGCATAACAGACACCTCGTTTCTTAACAATTAGTCAATATAGCATGTATTATTGCACATTCAGAATAAATACACAATTACAAAATAAAAATGTTTTT
>CAMHMG010000294.1 GCA_946186175.1 uncultured Clostridia bacterium
AAATAAGTTTCGAACAAAGACTATCATATATTCAAGCATAACTGTGCGTCCGTCATACAAACAGCTCGACAAACCCATATTTATCTTACTCTTGTCCAGGGCATTACCTTCTTCTGGATTGTACTTACTAATGCCATCAACATCAGACTTATAGCTGATACCAGAAAAATAACAGCAAACATTTTGTCGTATGCCAACGATTTCTTGACTCGTGTCATATATACGCCAAGTCCCGAAAAACCACCAAGCCACTCCGAAATCACAGCTCCCACTACCGAATATGCCACCGCAATTCTAACTCCGGAGAAAAACTCAGGAAGGGCAGCCGGGAATTTCACATAACGGAATATCTGAAATCTCGTAGCTTTCATAGAATGCATCAGCTTGATCATATCTTCATCCACAGATTGAAGTCCATCAAGTAATCCTACAGCCATTGGGAAAAATGACACCAACACGACAAGTATGACTTTCGGTGCAATTCCATATGAAAACCATAGAATAAGTAATGGTGCTATCGCTACCGGCGGTATTGTCTGGCTTAATACAAGAATCGGATAAAGCCCTTTCTTAACTATCGGAAACGCATCCATTAAGACAGCGCAGGCAAATCCCAAAAGTACTCCGCAGAAAAGACCTAATACCGCTTCTAAAAGTGTCACTTTAGCATGATCCATCAACAATGGGAAATCAGCCACAAATGCTTGTACAACCCGAACCGGTGATGGAAGCATATATCCGGGAACCCATTCAAGAGTACATGCCATCTGCCAAAACATTAGAAATAATGCTATTACTATAACCGGCACAATATTAACCCCGGATAAATTGTTATTAGTGGTGTTTTGCAGTCTTCTTCTCAATTGTAAGCACCTCACCATCCGGTTTATAAGTAATCTTAACATAGCTCATAACACTTGGTGCACCGGCTTTAATTGCAATATATTGGCACTGCTTAACAATCTCCATGAGCTGCTCGTAGTCGCCCTCCATTGCAGTCTCACATGGTCCTACATAATAATTAACGCCTGTACTTTTGATATAGTCAATCACCTCATCAACTACTCTAATAACCTCTTCATCTCCCTGCACTGATGGCAGAACCTGAATAGCTACATTTGCGTTCATCTCGAATCCTCCTAATTAATAATTATGTAATTACCTAAATGGCTATCTGCGCGGAACTTGAAGTTTTAAAAAAGAAAAACTCACTTCATCGCGAAGTGAGTCTTGTATTCATACATATATGAAAGATATAGTCTTGCATATCTTATAGATGAACTGTCAACTCCCTCCGCCGGCATTACCCGGATCAGGTAATAGGATTGATAACAGGTATATGTCATCTCTCAGCCTAATTCCTTAAGCACTCCCGTTACAACAGTGGACATTATAGAATTATTATAATTATTTGTCAACCATCATTTCTTAATCTTAACCTTCTTCACCCTTGACCACTTGCCAGATCCCACACTATTTTTTCCACGTATTCTGACATAATAAGTTTTGCCTTTCTTTAATTTTTTCAGAGTAAAGCTTTCATTACAAGTTTACACACAAAAAACCGCCTCTTTAAAAGTGATTTTTTGATTAAAGCACAACTCTTTAATTAATGTTTTTGATGCTATGAGTAAAATGCATACGGTGTATTTAGCTGATACCTGTCAGCATCAGAAAATAGGAATTTAAATACTTTCATTGCTTTTTTATCTTCAAATGCCTCATCTCTGCCAATAGCCGTAAGAAAAACATTCCCACCTCTTTCCAAATAATACGATATGCCCTGCAGATACATCTTATTGTCATTACCAAACTTTTCCATAAACCACCACATTTCAACATACTTTGTATATGGATAAATCAGTATCATTTTCTTCTCTACAAGCACCCTGAACTCATGTCTTCGCAGGCAATCAAAATATCTTTTTCCATTTCTAAATTCATATGAGTAAGAATCGTAATTCTCACCAAAAAGTAACTGATCCCTTAGATTAATTTTTTTCTCACTTAATTTCATATACTCTGTCCCCAATCCATAATAATCCAAGTTTAATTAGTCTATCGATTATATCAACTCAATTCCACTGCCATACCAAGAGATATCCTGCATGACAGTACATTATCAGCTCCATAACAAACTTATTATAGTTTAGTATATCATTTATATGCATAAAAAGCATTAAACCTGTGGTATAACTTTCGCAACTACTCAGTCACTTTCTCACGGACTTAACAATTAATAACTTTCTTCTTGTGTTATCAGTTTAAATGGGTTATTATCTTAATCAAGGAGTTACTTCAGATTTAAGATTTAACGCGGACTATAACGGAGGTGATTTTGATGGCACTTGCTGAAAGCAAAATATACACAGAAGATGACTACTATAATATCCCTGAAGATGTTCGGGCAGAACTTATAGATGGATACCTGTTATATAACATGGCATCACCAAGCCGAATCCATCAGTTTATTCTTAGTGAATTGCATGGGACTATATACAATTATATCAAATCAAAAGGCGGCAGTTGCCGTGTTGTTCCTGCGCCATTTGCAGTGAAATTAAATGAAGATCGTAACACAATCGTGGAACCCGACATCAGTGTGGTATGCGATCCGAGTAAATTCACTGACCATGTATGTACCGGAGCTCCGGATTGGATAATCGAGATAGTCTCTCCAAGTAATTCCAGTCATGACTATGTAACTAAGCTTAACTTATATTTAGAAACAGGCGTACGTGAATACTGGATCGTTGATCCCGAAAAACAGAAGATTTTCGTCTACTATCTGGAAGAGGAAGGATTCGATGTGGAAACCTACACATTTGAAGATACAATTAAGGTTAAGATATATGATGACTTGGAAATTGATTTCAAGAAGCTTGATATCAAATGATCGAAGGAAGCAATGCTCCCTTTTTTACATTATTTTTTAAGTCTCATCTCCTGACACTCTATCCACTCATCAAGACTTAACGGCTCATAGTCGGAATACATGCAAAAACAGTTTATCATATTACAAGGGATTGCCATCTCTTGCTCGCCACCACCGGCTAAGGTCATACGCTTTGTATTTCTTGTTATTTCCTGAAACTGCTCTAACAATCTCTGATCACAGGTGTCATGCACATGCCCATATAACATATAGGTCTTGGGATTACCCTTTCTATCCAGACGATACTGTCCGTTATAACACATTATCGGATAATGACACAGCACCACCTTACGCTTGTTGTCATGTATCTCCGCATAATCCTTGATCCATACAAACCTGCTCTTGTCAAAAGAGGGATTGTCCAGAAAATGATCATGATTACCGCGTATCATGTATAGTCTCCCCTTGAGCTTTGACAGAATTTCTTGTGTCTGGTCTATCTTTCCCCATGAGAAATCCCCAATGATCACTACCTCGTCATTTTTGTTAACTTTATTATTCCATTTTTCAATCATATATTGATTCATTGCCTCTACACTTGAAAACCCTCGCTTATCCATGCGCTCATTTATCTTTTCATGGAAAAAATGACAGTCTGATATGTAATATCTCACTTGTTTATCCCCTCGTTTTACTATGAAAGTTAACGAATTAAGCTCGAAGAGCGTAAATGAGTGTTACTTT
>CAMHMG010000295.1 GCA_946186175.1 uncultured Clostridia bacterium
AAAGGTGGTAGTAAGTGCTCAAAGAGTATCGAGCTATCTGTTGGATAAGATAAACTTGGTAGATTAAATAAATTAAAGGAGCTATAATATTATGAAAGAAGTTATGAAACAATTAGGTAAGGCAATATGTTATTTTTTGTTGTTCTTAGGATTGCAGGTAGTTTTATCTATGTTTGCATCTATGCTATATGGGGCATGGCTAGGGGTTGAGTTGTCAGCAAATGGTAAGACTATGGATGTGCAGACAATCACTGAAAAAACAACTGCTTTTTTGAGTGATAATGTAATATTTATTGGATTTATTGCGAATATATTAACTATTTTATTCCTGATTATATTCTTTAGAATCAGAAAGAAAAAACTATTATTGGAAGCTAATTGGAATGCTGTTTCGGTTAAAGATATTCCATATGCGATAGGTCTGGGAGTTGCTTTGGTTTTATTTATCAGTTTTGGATTTTCGTTATTACCAGAGTCGCTTTTGGAAAGTTATAATCAGTTTTCGGGTATGTTGATGGGAGGATTGACAGTTACATCTATAATGTATACAGTAATAGCTGCGCCTATTGTGGAAGAGATAATCTTTCGTGGTCTGATTTTGTCACGTCTTAGAAAAGCTATGCCGCTTCCGATTGCAATAATCATATCGTCATTATTTTTTGCGCTTGCTCATGGACAGCTTTTATGGATGACGTATGCATTTATCTTGGGTTGTGTGCTTGCAATTGTGGATGTTAAAACTGATACGATTGCTATATCCGTTATCATCCACATGCTGTTCAATTTGTTGGGAATGTCATCTTCTATATGGGCACCTAAGCCGTCAGCAGTACTATATATAATATTAACGGTTGTTGGGGTGCTTGGCACGATACTGATTCTCGTGCGATTTATTAAGAGGCAGGATGTAATAAATCAAACTGTAAGTTAGGAAATATATCATGAGTGATAAAGAAAATGTATTGAAGATTGTGAAAGAAGTAATAGAATTTTTTATTGTAGGTATAGTGTTTTTTGTGGTAAAGTATTTGTTATAAATGGAATAAGAAATTAGATTGCGTTAACAGTTATGTTGAATAATGGTGTTTAGTGTGTTATATGATTCCCTTTAAGTAGATAAGGTAGAATAACCCAAATCTACTTAAAGGGTTTTTATTCGTCTACGATAATCTGTTTGACAGAAAGTATATAGAAGTATATAATCAAAATAAAAGTATATAGGAGTATATAGAAGTATATAAACTAATAAAAAGTATATAGAAGTATATAAGGATTCCATACATAACTTATGTCGGGGGTGATGGTCGTGCCGAAGAATCCATTTTCAATTTCCTTTGGAAAGAAACCGTATCAATATATAGAGAGAGATCTGGTCATAGATGAGATTATGAGTGATCTTCAGTCTGATATTATTCAGAATCAATGTTTTATGATAACCGGAGTCAGGGGATCAGGAAAGACTGTTACTATGACAGCCATAGAGAATGAACTGCGTGAGGATGATGACTGGATAGTTATAGGTCTGAATGCGGAGAGGGATATGCTTCAAAGTCTTGTTGCAAAACTGTATGATGAAAAGCGAAAACTTAAGGATTATTTTGATACGAGTATCAACCTTTCAGCATTTGGAATTGGAATATCTTTGAAAAATATTCCGCCTGTAGCGGACATTGAGTCTGCTTTGGAAAAGATATTAAATGAAATAAAGAAAAGAAAGAAAAGACTGCTTATTACAATTGATGAGGTGTCAAATACGGAGGGAATGAGACAGTTTGCAAGCTCATTTCAGATTATGATAAGACAGGATTATCCAATATTTGCGATAATGTCAGGACTATATGAGAATATTCATAATCTGGAGGATGAGAAAACACTTACTTTTCTGTATAGAGCACCCAAGTATTATATGGAGCCGTTAAGTGTCGAACTGATAAAACGAAGCTATATTAAGATTTTGGATATAGATGAGGAAAGGGCTATGGAGATGGCAAGGCTTACAAAAGGTTATCCCTTTGCTTTTCAGGCGCTTGGTAAGTATGTATGGACATCTCCGGGGCACGAATTAGATGATGAGGTTATGATTAAATACGATCAGGCTCTTGCAGTCTATGTCTATGATAAAATATGGGACGAGATGTCTGAAACAGACAGATGGTATATGACTGTTATTGCCGATACAGGAAAGGAAACAATTAAGACAAGTGAATTATTGGAACTTTCGGGAAAGAAGAAGAATGAGTTTTCTCAATATAGGGTAAGGCTGGCTAATAAAGGAATTATTGATATAAGTAAGAGAGGCTTGCTATCCGTGAAGCTGCCAAGGTTTTCTGAGTTTGTTCGTGAGAAAGCAGGACTGGAATTCTTCGTCTAAAATATCGGTGGTCAGAATGACCGCCGATATTTTTTTTACAAAAATTTCTTGACATTACTGTGTATGAGGTGTATATATACATATATACAGGTGATTAACAGTTATAAGGAGAATATTATGGTCAGACTGGATAATGTTTCAAAGCGTCTTGGAAAATTTCAATTAGACCAGCTCTCATTAGAGATTCCTACAGGTTATATCTGTGGATTGGTGGGTCAGAACGGTGCAGGCAAGACTTCACTGCTACATTTAATTCTTGGACTTTATCGACCGGATGAGGGAAGTATAGAGATTGAAGGAAGAACTTATAAAGAGAAGAAGGATGAGATTCTTGACGGGATTGGAACAGTGCTTACAGAGGAGCTTTTTGATTCTTATTTCACGCTTATTGAGAATGCGGAAGAGTATGGCAGGTATTATACCAATTACAGCCGTGAGAGTATGGAGATGTACCTTGAGCGTTTTGACTTGAAGCCTGATATGAGCTTTGGAAAAATATCCAAGGGGCAGAAATTAAAAGCTCAGTTTGCTTTCGCTCTTTCACACGATCCGAAGCTTCTGATCCTAGATGAGCCGACAGCCAATTTTGATCCGGAATTCAGAGAGCAGTTTTTGGAGATACTTAAGGAATATATGTCGGACGGAACCAAGAGTGTGATTCTTGCAACTCATTTGACGGAGGATCTCGACAGACTGGCGGATTATCTGATATATCTGGAAGATGGGCAGCAGATATTTGCAGGGGATATAGAGAGCTTTCGTGAAGGCTATCGGATCGTGTCCGGTGAAGCCTATAAGATCAGACTTCTGCCACAGGAGCGAATCGTGCATATTGAAGAGAAACCATATGGGGCGAAGGCACTTGTGAAACATAGGAAGCAGAAAGTATATGATAAAGAGCTGCAGGTAACATATCCTACGATAGAGGAGTTTATGTATTTTACTTCGAAAGTCCAAGATACCTGAGACCTTAGCGTACTTTAGTGCGCTTAGTTCGATGTATGCAGAGCTAGCCAAGCCGTAAGGCGATGGCTGATTGGGTAACTTTCTGTATACAGTGGCGCTTAGCGAATCCGAGCCAAAAGGGCGACGGATGAGCTTAGCATAATCGTTTTTCAGTAAACGGAAGAGATTAGTGAAGGAGACAGAGAACCGTCCCGTGTCTCCTTATATTTAGGGAGATGAGATGATGTGGAGAGAATATTGGAGAGCCTTTCGGATCGACAATTTAAAAAGAATGTGGAAAT
>CAMHMG010000296.1 GCA_946186175.1 uncultured Clostridia bacterium
CAAATTCCAGATATAACTTTCCACCAAATTTACCGATTCTCTCCTTAATATGCTCCGACTGCATCTTAAGATATTGGTCATTATCAAATCCTATCTTCATACTTTCTCTCCTGTTTATATATAATCTCTTTTTCTTTTAGGAAACAATTCCGGTTCTTACGTCTCCCCTACTATGTCAAATAAAAAATCTTTTCTATTGTATCACGTTTTTTTATTTATTTGCAACAGTAAATGATATCTTTAACACAACATACAAGAAATTACTCTAAAACTCCAAACTATCCGCATTGAGCAGAAAATACTTCATTCCCATGATCACAAATCCTTCATCATTTCTCCAAGGCTTTTTCGTTCCGTTTACTACCACAATCTTCTTAAACGAATCAGGTATGTTTCTGAAAGGATTAAACTCCTGAGCCTTCTTCTCCTCAGAACTCATATCATAAGCCACCTGTATATAATATCTCTGACTGCTCTGATTTACTACAAAATCAACCTCAAACTGCTTACGAGTTGTTTTTCCTTCTACATTCTTAGCATACACCTCTACAGTGCCAACATCCACATTGTAACCACGAATAAGTAATTCATTGTAAACAATGTTCTCCATAATATGCATTATAGAACTCAGCAAAAGACAACGGATAAATTCTAATCTCATCTCCTCTGCCCCTAAACTCAGTTACAATATCACTTGATAAAAATTTAGAATTACTTCCGGTCACATATACATCAATATTTCTTATACGAAGTAAGCTGTTCAAGGTATATATCTCTTTTAATCTACATAAACACACTCCTTGTATTTGTGTACATACACGCTTTTTTAGTAATACAATTATAACATTAGATGTATATACAATAAATATCCATTACTATTTTTGTGTATTTACACATTTTTATGCAAGTCATTTTTCTCCTCCAAGACAAAATCTTTACTTATTTCAACAAACTCAGGGTAAAATGTAAAGATTACAGTAATTTAAAGTCAAAAAAGTAAAGAAGCTTTCCTCTTTGACTAAAAACGCAGCTACTGCTATATTATTTAAGGCAATTTGAGGGAACAAAAGAAACGCGGTAAGAAAAAATATAATCCGGTGTCAGAAAGCCACCATTTCATTCGTATAATAAATGAAGATCTTCAAAACAGAAAAAACGGGGTGAAACACATATGCCTTATATGGACAACGAAAACGCAGAACGTCTGGTAAACACGTATGCAGACACGATTTTAAGAATCAGTTATATGTATCTGAAAGAAACACATGATGCGGAAGATATATGTCAGAATATATTTCTTAAACTACTTTCTAAAGATATACATTTTGACAGCAGTTCCCATGAAAAAGCATGGATTATTCGTTCTTCCATCAACGCCTGCAAGGACCATCTGCGAACAGCCTTTTGGAAAAGGGCAACAGATTTAAATGAAGCACCTGATATTCCGGTACATGATGATCCGGAATCTGAGCTTCTTGATTTGGTCATGACCCTTCCAAAGAATTACAGGATAAGCATTTACCTGCACTACTACGAAGGATATCCTGTAAATGAAATAGCTTCCATACTGGGAAAATCAGAAAACACAGTCTCAGCATATCTATCCCGTGGGAGAAAGAAACTGAAGTCAATTCTCGAATCTGACAGCAGCGAAGAAATATCCGAAATGAAAGGGGTAATGAATAATGTCCAATAATTATGAAAAACAATTTAAGGAATCCATGAATAGGCTTCATTTCTCATCTGATGATAAAGATAAAATGTACCAAAAACTGACGGAATCTATACAAGCTTCTAAAGAAAGAGAGGAAGAATATATGAAGAAATGGTCACTTTCAAAGGTTGCAGCAGTGACAGCAGCCTGTCTTATGATAACAGGCGTAACAGCATTTGCAGCATCAAAGATCACCATGATTGATGGTAATTCCCGCTCCGATTACGATTACAATAGCATCGCTGAAATAACATCTGCACAATCAAATATTAAAGACAAAAATGATAAGGTCATGCCTGCGTTTCCTGAAACTATCGGAGACAGCTATTCCTTTGACGGCGGAAACATCACTCATGAAAACGGAAAAGATGATAATGGAAACATAATCGAAACATGGGACAATCTGGATGGGACATATAAGAATAATGCAGGTAACACAATTTATCTTAGCATGTCATATAAGTCGTTATATGACGATGAAAAAACACCTGCAGATACAGAAGTACGCACTATTGATGGGATTGCAGTAAGCTACAATTACGATGAATATCTTTTTTTACCTGACGATGAAGAGGAAAAAGAACCTGAGCCTGATGTAAAAGCCCGCCTTGACAGTGACGATCATTTTCACGTAAGTTACGGAAGCGATAAGCCCGAAACAAGATACTTTAGCACTGTATCATTCGCAAAGGACGGAATATATATCAGCCTTTATACATATGACAATGTCAGCGCTGATGAGCTGTTTTCAATAGCAGAAGAATTGATCCTGCGTTAATCAATTATATAGCTATGAAGCTTCCCTTCATAGATACGCGACAGGCATGGTGCTAAAGCACATTCCAGTATGCCTGTCGTATCGTAAACAGAACATTTTTCTACGAATCTCGCAGTGAATGCGAGATTCTACCTGAACAGTTACGAAATCTTTCTAATATACTCCTCTGCACTTGTCACAGCACAGGCTCCATCCGCTACCGCAGTAACTACTTGTCTTAAAACTTTTGTACGCACATCTCCGGCCGCAAAAAATCCCTCTGTCGAAGTTACGCAAGTCTCATCTGCCTTAACATATCCGGCTTCATCTAACTCTACTACACCTTCAACTGCCCTGCTTAGCGGAATCATTCCTACCGCGATAAACACACCGTCTACTTCTAAAGTTCTGCCATCCTTTAACACAAGACCTGTTACGAAATCTTCACCTTCCACCTTCTCGGGAACCGCAGACAGAACCATCTCAACATTATCCGCTTTCTTAAGCTTAGCAACAGTTGATGGAGAACCTCGAAACTCATCGCGACGATGTACAATATATACCTTCTCGGCAAGCTTGGAAAGATATAATGCATCATCAAGCGCTGTATCTCCACCGCCTACTACCGCAACCTTCTTTCCTCTGAAAAATGATCCATCACAAGTTGCACAATATGATACACCCTTTGCTGCAAGATCATTCTCGCCCGGAATTCCCAGATGCCTGTGCACTGCTCCCGCAGCATATATCACAGTCTTTGTCTCAAGTTCTTTCTCATCTTTTAATTTGATGAACCAATTCTTATCTTTTTTATCAAATGATACCGCCTCACCTGTTATGAATTCTACGCCAAGACTCTCTGCATGACTGCGGAATTTTTCACCAAGGTCAAAACCATTAGTTCCCGGAAGGCCCAAATAATTATCAACCTGACTGCTCTCAGCAACCTGTCCGGTTCCGTAAAAGGTCTTCTCAACGATAACTACTTCAAGACCTGCTCTCTTTGCATATACTGCTGCCGACAATCCTGCCGGGCCACTACCTATAATCACTATATCGTACATACTTTCTCCTTTCCAAATTCGGGTTTGT
>CAMHMG010000297.1 GCA_946186175.1 uncultured Clostridia bacterium
AATGTTCATCGCCAGCTATACTGACTATAACCTCTCAAGATTCCGAGAGATTATCTAAGTTTAATATTATTCTCATCAAACGCCCTTACAGCCTGCTCTAAGTCTTGTATCTTTGCTTCTATTTTACTTACACTCATGGCATATCTCCTCGTAAGTCATTATCGGTTCAGCCCTCAGTATTTCTCCATTGAAACTTATGTTAATGTACGACCTGTATTTGTTTTGCAGGCACCGCTCTATAAAATACTGTTTCTCCATAAAACCATATTTCATCCAGCTACTGTCACTTAGATTTGTTGACTCTTCAGCCTGCATCAGCCAATAAACAAACAATACGAACTGTTTATCCGATAGGTTTTTATAGACTATTTTTTTCTTTATTCCACCATCAACCAGTCCCAGTTTCTTCAACACAGTCAGATACTTCGAAGCTGTGATACTCATAGTTGAATCAGACCATTTCTGTAGAGTTTCCTCTTTCTGCTTCAATTCTTTAAGGCAGGCAAGGACCTCCTCAGCGGTTACTATCGTTCTTCCGGAAAAAAGGATGGGAAAATAGACCTGCTCATTCAAGTAGGCAAACATTTCATTGTTTACAGACATATTCCAAAAGAACATTAACAACATAGTTTCATCCAAAGACTCCCTATTACAGAACGTCTGGATCATATCCTTAAGCTCAGCCGTCTTAAACGAATTCATGCTCTTATCTATGGCTCTTTGAAATCTCTTAAATGCTTTTTCGGTTTTTATAGTAGTGTATTCACGCTGGATCTCATCTGACGATTTATCCTTTGCTTCTCCGGCAATGTATACTCGTATCAGATCGTAATCCGGAACTCCACCAAGAATGTTTATATCTGAGTTGATTTCCATAAGCTACGCCTCGGCTCCTTTATCTGATTCTTTTTCAATCTGAACAACATCATCAAAGGAACATTGCAATTCTTCACAAATCCTTGCAATAACATCCATTGAAACCATCTGACCATTATTCATCTTTGTAAAAGTGCTAGCTGCAATATGTGTCTTACTCCGCAGCTCCGATTTAGTCATCTTCCTGTCAATTAATAATTTCCAAAGCGGACTATAGGTTACCTTAATCTCATTCTTATCATTTTTATCCATAACATGGAGCCTCCAACATCCAAAACTCTCCTCTGTATTTTTATAAATACATTGCTTATTGTTTTTATACAATTTATCCTATCAAATTCCGTTATACATTACACACACTTAACATTATACTACTGCTATTACTTTTTTCAATAGTTTCTTTTGAATTCTCGAAATATTTGTATGACTCTGCATAACTCACATATTTTTTTTCATTACACATTTTATGATTTTGCATTCTACTGATACTGCCAGATACGCACTTTGTTCGACAGTGTCGAAAAAGCACATCCGGTTAGGGGGAAAATGTCTCCGCTTCGCTCCGGTCGTCGCAAAACAGACGTCCACTGGACGTCTTGCGACCCTAAAACCCCTGAAAATCATAAAATTATGACTTGAATGCATAGTTGCACTCAAAAAAAGGGTATTTGGATGCATAGTGAGTGCATAATCGGGCGATTTGGATGCACTTTTGCACTCATATTTTTTTGAAATTTTTCGTGAAATTTCTCGTGGGTGAAACATTGCACTCAAATTCAGCCATTTTGGATGCATGTTGAGTGCATAAACCGAGGTTTTGGGTGCAACATTGCACTCAAGCCATTTTTCTGAAAATTCGTGAATGCATGATGGATGCAACCTTGCACTCAAAAAGGGAAATTATACACCCAAACTCTCTGTTTTACCTTCATTTTCAGCCACCTTGATATGGTGCTTTTTTCGGTGCTTACTGTGTTTCCCTTTATCCTTCTACCCTGATATGATATATATGTCGAACAAAAATTGAAATATTTTTATCCATTATCATTTCACAGAGAAACAGAGAGGGGTCTGATATCATGCGAAAAACTGAATATAATCCGCAGGCTATCAGGTCTTTCTCTGCCCTTGATTCTCATAAAAAGCAGTTGATAGCTCTCCTTCAAAAGGATATAATAGGTCATGACATGGAAGAGTCCTCAGATGATACCATGAAGAATTTATCCAAGAAAATGAAACAACACATAATTGAGGAGGTACATGACCACAAGATATACGAGTCCACAACGGATAACGGAAGAAAAGTCTGGTACACCTATGTCCACGATGAAACCAAGCCAAAGAACCGAAGGCTTATGAAGCGTACCACATACGAGAGTCTCTGTGACGGTCTTGTAGATTATTACAGAGAAGTCGGTCGCATAAATCTTACTATGAATGACCTTTTTAACGAATGGATTCTTTTCCGCAGAGATGAGACTCCGGCAAAGGCAGGAACGGTAAGGAAAAACTATTCTGATTGGAATAAGTTCTGCAAGCGCTTTGTTGTTGATAGGAAGCAGCTTGGACATTACAAAGTCTGTGATGTAACCACAAAGCTACTCTACCAATATTTTAGGGCACTCACCAAGGATAGGGAGCACACAAGAAAAGCCGTGTCGAATATCCGCTGTTTGCTCTCCGGCATGATGGCATATGCGGTAGAGAAAAACATCATACAGACTAATCCAGTAAGGGAAGTTAGCCTGAATCAGCTTACCTTCAAGCCAGTACAGGACGCAAGGGATAATGTGTTTACTGAGTATGAGGCACAGAAGCTACTTGGTCTTCTTAAGACTATTGATGATGATCCGTATGCTTTGGCAATCCGATTAGACTTCAATCTATTTATCCGTGTAGGAGAGCTGACAAGGCTTAAGTGGGAAGATGTAGACATTGACAAAAGAACAGTTTACATCTGCCATCAGGTTACATACGAACCGAAACTCAATGATAATCTGTCTTTTGGCAGCAAAATAATGACAACAGAGGGATACCTTAAAGGCTGTACCTCTCAAGGATATCGACACGAATATTTGACAGATGAGGCAGTAGAGATTTTGAAACAAGCGAAAGAACTTAATCCTGATGGTGAGTATGTATTTATGCCCTATGGTCGCCCGATGATTACAACTACTTTCAATAAGCGACTCAAGAAATACTGCACCGAAGCAAAGATTCCCTATCATAGCAGCCACAAGATCAGATTTTACGTTGCTTCCACTGCTTACAACGGCGAAAATCTCACCGCTATAAGTCGTATGATGGGACACAACAACACAGCCACAACACTTCATTATCTCAGGGACACGATACAAGACGAGGACTATTCGGCTATATTTGCCAATTTAGGAACGAAAGATGTATAGCCACAATTAAAAAATTCAAAAGATATGCTAAGCTTATCAGATGCAAAACAAAAACAAATGTAACATCCTTTCTGACAAGCTACCATATCAAAAGAGAAAAAACAGCAAAACCAAGGTGACAAGTCGCTTTCCCGAGACGGTTTGCATTGGTTTGCACCGTCGTCTAAAAACAAAAATCGCTGTACCTACCTAAAACACGGCATTTACAGCGATAAATAGAAACGGAGAAGGAGGGATTTGAACAGGCCCATCCGGTGTCTGCGAATCAACCTTCC
>CAMHMG010000298.1 GCA_946186175.1 uncultured Clostridia bacterium
TCTTCATCAGTTCCTGCTCACGTTGAGATGATGGGTCTTATCGGTGCAGGTAACAACCCTATGGTTGGTATGACTGTTGCAGTTGCTGTTTCTGTTGAGGAAGCAGCTAAGGCAGGTAAGTTCTAATTAAAGCATAATTAATTAGATAATATATATCTTAATATAAGAGAATTATCAGAACCCTCCGGTTTGTGCCGGAGGGTTTGTTGCGTTTTAAAGATAAAATGTTGTTACAGACAAATTACCATTCACTCCTTTTTTGGTACCGTTTACTCCAACAAAATCCAAAAGTAAAAGAAATGTGATAGTATACAAAAGCTAGGTATAATTTCAACGTTGTTTTTTCAGTTGATTTTTGATAAAGTAATTCCTGGTAATTCAATTAATATGTTGGCGAAATTTGCAATCGGATTATGTATTGTATATTTAATAGGTGGACTAATGCAATTTTTGCGTGTAAAGATGATGCTTATATTAGGTAAAAGATTTGATATGGAGCTTACATACAACAGTTATGAGCACATTATGCATCTTCCTATGAATTTCTTCTCGTCAAGACAGACCGGTGAGATAATATCCAGATTAAACGATGCATCTAAAATTAGGGATGCTCTTTCCGGAGCGACTATAAGTGCTGTTCTGGATATGTTTATGGCAGTTATATCAGCTGTAGTTTTATTTACAATTAATAAGAAATTATTCGTGGTTGTTTCTATAATTGGACTTATGTATTTCTTATTAAATTTCACGTTTGTAAAGAAAATAAAGAAAAATAATCAGACCGTAATGGAGAAGAATTAAGAGACAAACGCCATGTTTATAGAGACTGTAAAAGGTGTGGAAACAATAAAAGCTTGTGGAGCTGAAGGAAAAGTTTGTGATAATTCAAAAAAATATTTGTCAGTCTATTGGATGCGGCAATGCATTCTCAGGAAGTGGAAAGCATTGTTACGATAATATCCGGAGTGATCAGTAATTGCGGTTATGTGGTGGTGCTTTGGATAGGTGCTGGATTAATAGTTCAGGGAAAAATGTCTGTGGGAACACTTCTCATGTTCTATTCATTGATAGGATATTTTTTCTCCCCGGTAGAGAGCCTGATGTCCCTTCAGACTAGTCTGCAGGGTGCAGTTGTAGCTTTTGAAAGACTTCAGCAGATGCTTAGTATGGACAAGGAAAAAACAGGATTAGAGGAAAAAGAGATAACTGCCGGTGAAATAAAAATTACAAATTTGTCATTTCAATATGGAACAAGAAAGCATATAATAAATGATATGAGTTTTTCGATTAACAAAAATGAAAAGATTGCAATAGTTGGAGAAAGCGGTTCGGGAAAAACAACATTGGCAAGATTACTTCTTGGCTTTTATGATGTTAAGCGTGGAAGTATCATGTATGGAGACAAAGATATATGTGACATTAACAAAAAAGTGCTCAGGAATAAGATTGCTTACGTATCGCAGGAACCGTATTTTTTCAAGGGGACATTGAAGGAAAATATATTATTTGGCAATGACGCAAAGGTTTCGGATACTGATATATTAAGAGTTTTAGAACAGGTTAAACTTGATCAATACATTAACGAGAATCCGGATGGAATACACACAAAGCTACAGGAAAATGCAACGAACCTTTCGGGAGGGCAACGACAAAGACTTAGTCTTGCCAGGGCATTGATCAGAAAACCTGAGGTTCTTATATTGGATGAGGCAACTAGCAATCTTGATGTTATAACAGAGAAATCTATTACCGAATCGATAGACAGTATAGAAGGGATGACGATCATAGTAATTGCACATAGACTTAGTACAATAAAGAGATGTGACAGAATATTTGCAATATGTAATGGTTCAATAGAAGAAGCAGGAACACATGAAGAATTAATGAAAAAGAAAGGGTTTTATTATTCATTATGGAAGGAACAGTTGTAAATAAAAACCATAATTTTCTAAAGTTAGTATCATTTATCTTGGCGTATGTAATTATACTTGCGGTGAGCTTACTTTCTTTCTATGGATTAAGTGATGAAACATCTATTGTCAGGGAAGTTTTACATAAATTGACTTATTCAAATAAAAATGTGATATTAGGTATTTTTTTTGCCTGTCCTCTTATTGTGTTCTTGAAAGTTAACATTTTTTATAATCTTGGTAATATATTCCAGCCAATAGAAATAACAAGTTGGCATGAAATATCTGAGGATCTTTTGACTTTACCATTATGTGCAATATTAGGTCCGGTGTTTGAGGAGTTTTGTTGCAGGGTGATGTGCATAAGTGTTTTCAAGAGCAAAAAAGGTAAAATAATTGCGCTTATTTTTACGACATTTTTATTTGCGATATGTCATGGAGCTAATTTTGTGATTCATTTACCTGGTGGATTGATATTTGGGATTGTATTTATTGTATCTCAGAATATAATGCTTGTAATAGTATTACATATGGCTTGGAATACTGCAACGTATATTGTTCCGGATTTGTCACAGGCAGTTTCATTACTTATGCCACAGGAGACACGTGGTATATGGGGAAGCCCGATAATAGCAGTGGCTATATTTGTTATTGCATTTATTGTAGGAGTGATTATGATTGTAAAAAATATTAACAACGAGAAGGAAAGGCACTTTTGACACCCATATCTTTATATAGATAAATAATACGATTAGTTTAAAAGGTGATAATATGAATTTTGACATTACATGCGTATCTATGACAGTATTATATGAAATAGTATACATGTTTGCGTTGCTTTTCTTTTTTAAGAAAGTATTTGGAGCAGAGTTTAGTAAAAACTTTAAGAGATATTTTATTGGGTTGGGTATATATGTATGTATAGTTGGGAGTAATTATGTTAGACTATGTACAATAAACAGTCAGGGGAAACACACATATTTATCAGTGTTGTCTCTGTTGATAAATTTATTATTGTTGTTTAAAGCATCTGTACTTTTGTATTTTATATTTAAAAAGAGAAATATAACTGTAGGTTTTTCGTTGTTTTATACAGTGGTTGTTTATTTGATGAGCGATACGGTATCTTTTATATTTTGTGAGACAATCAGTATGGTTCGGAAAGAATTGATAGTGATTTTGTGCGGAACGATTATGCAGGTTTTACTTATTATTTTATTGCGTATTTATGATAAGAAAAGAGAAAGTAAAAGGCTGCCATTATGTTTGATGTCGTTGTCGAATAAAGAATATATATTGTTATCTGCAATTTTATTGTTTGTATATATTATGGAGAGAGAAATACTTAGTTCAAGTGTATCATCTTTGGTAAAAATTGGAATGATAGTTTTTGTATTAATAGTAGTAGTTTTGATTATGGCTATATTTATTATTAAAGAAAAGAATATGTCGATGGGAAATAAGTTAATTGTATTAGAAGAGCAGATGAAGTCAAGTACTGAGTATTACGATGAACTTATAAGTAAATATGAAAACTTGAGAAAATTCAGGCATGATATAATAAACACTCTTTGCAAACTCGATGGAATTCTTTCGGACGCTAAGATAGAAGTAGCAAG